>SKLM01000078.1 GCA_007123205.1 Thermoflexales bacterium | reverse complement strand
GGGTTGTCCAGCAGCCGCACGGCAGGCTCAAGGTTGGCGATCTGCGGGAAGTAGGCACCGCTGTTCTCGATCAGCTCGTCGGCGATCGCCTGAGCGACCCGAGCGGCCCCGTCGGCGTCGGACCAGGTCAGGTAGATGACCAGGATCGATTGGGCATTGTCACTTACGATGGCGTGCTGAACAGCTCCAGCCGACGTATCGAGCCCGACCAGACTGAGACGCCCCACCACGCCCTCGGCGAAGACGCCGGTCTCGGCCACATCTGCCAGACCGTTGGCGATATACTCCGAGGTGAGCCAGGGGTAGTACCGATCGTAGTCCGTGCTCAGCCCCGCCGGCATCGTGCCGGCTGCGAAACGCACGACGACCTGGTAGACGGTCGGGGGCGACCCGTAGGTGGCAGCGACGAAGACGAGCACCACGAACATGGGCGCCAGCACCAGCCACCAACGCCGCAGCAAGATCTTCCCATAGCTTCTCAGTTCCATCCCGCTCCTCCCGGCTAACCTCCCACCCGCTCCTCGATGAACCGGCTCAGCCGCTCCCGGAACACGGCGACATCGAAACGCTCCGCGCTGGCGCGACACGCATGCGGGTCCACAGCGTCTGCATCGAAGGCACGGACGCAGTCGGCCAGCGCCTCGGATGTCTGTTGGTAAAAGAATCTCCCTGTATCGCCTTCGATCACTGTATCGAGCGTGCCACCAGCCCCGTAGGCGATCACGGGGCGACCGGCGGCTTGAGCCTGCACCGGTGCGATGCAGAAGTCCTCGACCCCGGGCAAGACGTAGGCCCGGCACCGGGCAAACAACTGAGGTAGATCATCGTCAGGGACGTAGCCGAGGAACGTGATCGTGGGGCCCGCCAGCGCCTCCAGCGATTCACGGTCCCGCCCAGCCCCGGCAATCACCAGAGGACGCCCCAGCTCGTTGAAGGCCCTGATGGCCACATCGATGCGCTTGTAGGGGATCAGGCGAGACACGATGAGGTAGTAATCGTCGTGATCAGCCGCAGGGCGAAAGCGACGGGTCTCCACCGGCGGGTGTATGATCGTTGAGTCCCGACCGTAGAAGCGCCGGATGCGATCCTGTATCTCGCGAGAGATGGCGATGAAGTGATCGACCCGTTGAGCCGCCCGGTAGTCCCAGCGGCGCAGCGAGCTGATCAGAGGACGCAGCATCACCTTCAGCCCGCGAGGCAGCCTCTCTCGGGCCGCGTACGCATCGAAATCCCAGACGTACCGGGTGGGAGCCAGACAGTAGCACACGTGAACGGGCCCATCGGTCCTCACCCCATGGCAGAAGCCCGACTTGTTACTCAGCACCAGGTCGTGGCCCGAGAGGTGGAGGCCGCCGAAGGCAACCGGGTAGAACGGCAGATAGGGCTGGTGGTGGCGGTAGATACCCGGCAGGGCGTCCATCCACGTGGTTCTGATGTCCCACTCCTGATACCCGGCGGGCATGCCTTGGCGCCAGTACATAGACGTGTAGATCGGCGCCCCCCGGTACATCGAGGTCAAGGTTTCCAGAACATCCTCCGCCCCGCCCATCTGATTCAGCCAATCGTGGACCAAGGCCACCCCGTCAGCAGAATGGGATGGAGCAGGCGGACCCTGCCCCTTGGTACTCATAAGCCGCTCACATCATCCTCGGCCGGCCGGCCTACGCTCCCGCGCATCGGCCGCCAGCTCACGCGATGAATGGGAGAGAGCCCAAGGCGCATCAGCGCATCCCGATGCTGTTCCGTTCCGTAGCCCTTGTGCTGCGCGAATCCGTAGCCTGGATACTCCTCATCCAGCTCGACCATCAGCCGGTCCCGCGCCACCTTGGCCACGATGCTCGCGGCGGCCACCGTGAGACAGCGCCTGTCCGCCCTGGGGAGCGAGCGCTGGGCCAAATCCAGTCCGGGCAACTCCAGCCAATCAATCAGCAAGGCTCCAACTCGCTCTCCCAGGCCAGCTACCGCGCGCTCCATCGCCAGCCGCGTCGCCGGCACGACGCCCCAGAGGTCA
This sequence comes from Thermoflexales bacterium, assembly GCA_007123205.1. GTDB lineage: Bacteria > Chloroflexota > Anaerolineae > B4-G1 > B4-G1 > SKLM01. Next base: position 24,165 of record SKLM01000078.1, on the reverse strand, counting down.
ACCTCGGCCGGTTCGCCCCAGCCAACCCCAACGGCTAACGCCACCTCACGGATGGTCGGCAGCATCTCCTCCCGACGTCCTGCAGTTAGCAGTTTCGAGTCCCGCACTCCACCCAGCAGCCCCAGGAGTTCGTCACAGTCCAACGGCAGGACCACGGCTCCGGCGCACACCGGACCCGCCCACGCGCCGCGGCCCGCCTCGTCGAGACCAGCCACGTGACGGTGACCAGCGGCTCGCAGGGCGTACTCCTCGGAGAGATCCGGAATCGACGAGTTGGTCATAGCCAAGATGAGTCCGAGGGAGACAGCAGTAGTGCGTTCCGATTGACAGGCACGAGGGAAGTGGGCCGCTATGCTGTATCGTACAGCCCCTTGAACTCGTTGAGTCGGACGCGCAGGACCTCCCTCATCATCTCGATGGACTCGCGTAGATACCGTCCCAGCGCACCGGTCTGGTCCTTCGTGTCGCTCTCGTCGCGGTTGAGCCACCTCACTTCGACCTCCTTGAGCTCATACCCCGCCTTGTCCATGAGATGCAGAAGCTCGACGTCGTATGCGGAAACCTTCCACCCCCGGGGCCGATCACTCTGCTTGAGGAATTCCAGACGGGGGAAGACCGCAAGAGCGGCCTCACGCCGGCAGGACTTGAAGCCACATTGAGTGTCGCTAATTCGGGGGAGCAAGCAGGCCCGCCGTAGGGATCGGAACACCACGCTCCCTAGCCGCCTGAGCGGGGAGAATCCCTCGCGCTCAAGGCCGCGGGATCCGATCACCACATCGCAACCCTTCTCGTACCAAGGGAGTAGCTTCTCCAGCTCCTCCAGGGGCGTGGACTGATCCATATCGGTGAAGAGGATGATCTCCCCCCGCGCCTGCTGGATCCCCGCCCACACCGCCGCCGGCTTGCCCCCGTGGGGAATGTCGACCAAGGAGATCTCTGACTTGTCCTGGGCAAAGTCCGCGATCAAGCGTCTGCTGTCGTCGGTCGATGCGTCATTGACGACGATCACCTCCCAAGGATAGTCTCGGCCCGCCAGGTAACGGTAGACCTCCTCAAGCACACCTCTCTCGAGGTTCTTCTGTTCGTTGTAGCAGGGGATGATGACGGACAAGTAAGGATTCATATGCTCTCTCTAGACCCGCGAACTCGCTCACCTGGGACTAGGTACGACGACGCAGTGGCATACCGACGATCAACATCATGATACCCATTCTATGGCTCTTCGTCAATGCCGGTCAGGATCTCCTCCAGATAGAACCGGTCCACGGCCCGACGGCGCTGGACAGCCCGCCGCTTCGGCAGCATCCTGGGGAGACCAGTGACCAACCCCGCTATCTGCCCCCTCAGCCGCGCTCGAGCCTCAGCTCCGCGCCAAGCGGCCGCGGCCTGCCCGGCGACACGCAGCTGCCTCCACAACACAGCACCGCAATAGCGCCGCCAGAGATCGCCAGGGTAGTCCTTGATCAATATGTATATGCTGTTCCGACCGTCGTAGAAGCTCGCCGTCGTCCCCCCGCCCGTGGCACTCAGCTTGTGGTAGACGACAGCCCGGGGTGCGTAGACGCAGCGCCAACCGGCCAGCTGCGCGCGCCAGGCCAGGTCCACGTCCTCGCACGAGTAGAAGAAGGCCTCGTCCAGGAGCCCCACCTGGTCCAACATAGTGATCCGGTAGGCAGCGCTGCCGCCACAGGCGCCGAAGACGTACTCCTCCTGGTCGTACTGTGCGTCGTCGCGCTGCCAGACCCCGCGGTTCCCCGGCACACCGTCCACGCGGTAGAAATCGCCTGCCGTGTGAAACCGGTCGCGGCGATCATAGAGCAGCATCTTGGACGCCACCATCCCGGCTTCAGGATGACGCTGGAAGGCAGCCAACACCTCCTCCAGCCAACGGGCGTCCGCCTCGGTATCGTTGTTCAGCAGGGCAACGACGCTGGATCGAGCGGCACGAATCCCCGCATTGCACGCCCCGGCAAACCCCCGGTTCTCGCCCAGGGCCAGCACGTGCACCGCCGGGTACTCGCGCGCCAGCAATCGGAGGGACCCGTCGGTAGAACCATTGTCGACCACGAATGTCTCGATATCCTCCACCGTCTGGCGAGCCAGGCTCTCGAGGCAGACCGGCAGGTGCTCGACGCCGTTCCAGTTGGGGACAACAACCGAGATAGTCGGTGTCCGATGGTCCACGTTTCGTGCACTCCCCCTTTAGCTTGAGTTACTGCTCGCGTATCATACCACCCAGACGGCGTAGGCGCCACCCCTGGCTTGCAGGCCCCTAAGGGGACGGGGACACGCGTCCGGGTGGTATACTGGACTTTACCAACCTCAATGTCGCCGACGCCGGAGGAGGTGCCCGTGGCAACGATCAGGGTGGCACGCAAGGGCGCCATGCTCTTTGAGACTAAGCACGGTCAACACAGTCTCCTGATCGAAGTACCCCCAAGCTGGGCGGCAGCGACCGAGCCCTGATGCCGCCCGACGTCTTTGTGGCTTCGCTCGGTGGATGTGTAGCCACGCTCGTCGCGGACACCCCAATCGCGCCCACCTGGACACCGGTGGCCTGGAGGTCGACGTCGTCTATGAGAGTGCCTCGGAACGAACCCGCCTCGTGGACGTGCGCGTCAGCATCGATTTGCCCAACGCTGACATCTCGGGCTGGGAGAATGGAGTCAAGCGCGTCGCCGATCGGTGCCCCGTGCATCAGACGATCTGCACCTGGGGGCAGGCCGATATCGAGATTCGGGGCAGACCCAGGTAGACGGTCACACGACCAGCGACGGAGCCCGCAACACGGGTAAGTCCGACATACACCTCCCGTGGCGTAGGGGATGCCCAATCGAGGAGCGACCCGGGCGCCACGGGCTGTTGCCGGGCCAGACCCCTATTTGCCAGTCGCTCGATGGTCAGACTCCTCCACCAGGGCCTGCGCGATCTTCCGGTCGGCCACCGACATAGGCAGCTCATCAAGATCCGGGGGGCGCACCCAGCGGAAGGCAGCGCAGTCGAGACACCGGGGCTGACCGTCAACCAGCCGGCAGATGAAGGCGTGCAGCGTGATGCTGAAGTGGGTGTAAGCGTGCTCTACAACGGTCAGGGGCGGGCCGACGTCCACAATCACGCCGAGCTCCTCCTCCATCTCGCGCACCAAGCAAGCCGGTAGACTTTCGCCATCCTGGCACTTACCGCCCGGGAACTCCCACAGACCACCGAGCATGTCGTCCAGCTTCCTCCGCGCCACCAATACCGCTCCATCGTCGCCGATGGTGACAGCAGCGGCGACATCGTAGTGAGGCCGCTTACCTCGCCGGCGGGTCACGGGCAGCGTCTCCTGCTCGTTGGCTGCGCGAGCCCGACACAGGTCGGCCAAGGGGCAAAGCTGACACGACGGGCTTCGCGAGGTGCAGACCGTCGCACCAAGCTCGATCAGGGCCTCGTTGAACTTCCCTGCATGCTGCTCAGGCAGCAAGTTGGTCGCGATCTCCTTGAGTTTCCGTCGGGTGGCAGAGCGCGTCACGTCGTCGCGGATGCTGAAGACACGGCATAACACCCGGCACGCGTTCCCGTCCACGGCTGCCACCCGCTGCCCGAAAGCTATGGACCCGATCGCGCCGGCGGTGTAGGTGCCGATGCCTGGCAACGACTGTAACTCATCACGATCGCTGGGCAGGCGGCCGCTGTTGGTTGCGACCAGGTGCCGTGCCGCCTGGTGAAGGTACCGCGCGCGGCCATAGTACCCGAGCCCCTCCCACATCTTCAACACCTCCTCCAGAGATGCCCCAGCCAGGGACTCGATAGTGGGAAACCGCTTGAGAAAGCGCCGGTAGTACCGTGCGACGGTGGCGGCCTGAGTCTGCTGCAGCATCACCTCTGAGACCCAGACCCGATAAGGCGTGCGATCGTGCCGCCATGGCAGGTCACGCGCGTGGACAGCAAACCACTGCATCAACCGTCGAGCGAGATCCCTCCTGTCATCTGAATCGAGCTGGCATGAAGACACGAATCCACCGCTCCTAACGCATCGGTCGGCTCGTCCTCCCGGCCAGCGACTCCGGGAAGAACACTCACGTCGAGAATGGAGTCCGGAAGGTCGTTCTGTCCTGTTCCATCCTGAGAACGAGATGCAGCCGCCACCCACAGACCGACACCAGATAATGGGTGACGCGTCAACTATACCTTGCCCCAAGCAGGCTGCAAGTGACAGGCCAGCTTGAGGAGGCCACAGTCGGTAGCAACGGGCGGGATATTCTCGCGCCACGTTGTGCAACACGTGATTTCTGCTATGATTGGACAAGAACGAGATCATGAGGATCGGAATCATCTCCGACACGCACGACGACCTAGATACCCTGACAGCGGCCCTGCAGATCCTTCGGGACGAAGCTGTCCCGCTGGTGCTCCACTGCGGCGATCTTTGCGGCCCGGCCGTCGTCGAGGCGCTCTCCGGGTTCGACTTGTGGATCTCGCGGGGCAACCTCGACCATCATCCTGAGCTCGATCGGACGGTTCTGGAGAGTCAGGGCAGTGGCCGACTGGCGGAACGCCATCGTTTGACTTTGGACGGCAGCGCAGCCCTGATGGTGCACGGACACCGCGAGGGCGAACTCAGAAGGTTGATCCACGCAGGCGAATACCGCTACCTCTTCCACGGCCACACGCATCGCAGGCGCGATGAACGGTTCGGCCAAACTCGGGTGATTAACCCTGGAGCGCTGGGCGGTATGCGGTGGCAGCAGCGATCGTTCTGCATTCTGGACCTCAGAGAGGACCAGGTGCGCTTCATTGCGGTGTGAATCTGCGACCGCCCGATGGGAGGTGGTGGAATTGACCACGACCAGTAGCCCGTTTCGCTTCTCGACTACCACGGAGGTTCGCTGGCGCGATCTGGACGCCCTGAACCACGTCAACAACGCCGTCTACTTCACCTATCTGGAGGAGGCTCGCATCCAATACGTGCGTGAGCTGGGGCTCGCCCCGGACGCACCGTCAGATATGGGTATGATCTTGGGTGAGGCCAGTTGCCGGTTCAAGTCGCCGCTGACGCTGGGTGAACAGGTCACCGTTCATATCCGCGTGAGTGAGCTCCGTCGCTCCAGCTTCATCTTCGAGTACCTGGTGGAAGGCGACGATCGCCGCGTGGTGGCCCAGGCCCGCACTGCGCAAGTCTGCTACGATTACGAGAATCAACGTTCCGTCCCCATTCCGGATGTATGGCGAAACGCAATCGTCGAGTTCGAACCGGGGCTGGCGCCCCAGGCTATGGGAGAGAACCGTTACGAGGAGGGAGGTCCATGACGATTGAAGCGCTGAGGCCAGAACAACTGCGCCACGTCTGTGATCCGGCACAGTTTAGTTTTGAGACTACGCGGGAACTGGAGGACCTGGGCCAGACTATCGGGCAAGAGCGGGCCGTCGGCGCCGTTCAGTTCGGGATGGGCATCCAACGGGCCGGGTACAACCTGTTCGCTCTTGGCCCCAGCGGCACCGGTAAGCGAACCACCATCTCGCAGTTTCTCCATAGAAAGGCCTCAGGCGAGCCGATCCCCTCGGATTGGTGCTACGTGAACAACTTCGAGGACAATCAGAGACCGACGGCACTGCGGGTTCCGCCCGGAAGGGGTGTGGAGCTGCGGAAGGACGTGGAAGAGCTAGTTGAGGAGCTGAAGACCGCCGTTCCGGCCCTCTTCGAGAGCGAAGACTACCAGACTCGAAGACAGCAGTTGCAGGAGGAGTTCCAGGAGAGGCAGGAGGAGGCGCTCAACGAGATCAGGGAGAAGGCGAAGACTCGAGACATAGCCCTCATCCGGACCCCGGTGGGCTTGGCCTTCGCGCCCATCAGGGACGGCGAGGTCGTCACCCCCGACGAGTTCCAGAAGCTCTCCGAGGAGCGACGGGAACAGGTCAAAGAGGACGTGGGCGAACTCCAGGACGAACTCCAGGAAGCTATGCGCCAAGCGCGCCAGTGGGAGCGGAAAGCACGGGATAGGATGAAGGAGCTCGATCGCGAGGTGGCGATGCTGGCCGTGGGTCACCGGATCGAAGAACTCCAGCAGAAATACGCCGACCTTGAGAGCGTAGTCGCGTATCTGCAGGCGATCAAGGACGATGTCGTCGAGAGCGTTGACGAATTCCGCAGCAGCGGCGAGGCCGAAGGTCAGAGTGTCTTTGGAGTACCGATGGAGCGCCTACGGGAGGCCGCCTTCCGGCGGTACCAGGTGAACGTGGTGGTCGACCACAGCCAATCGGAAGGCGCCCCCGTCATATACGAGGGTCATCCCACCTACAACAACCTGATCGGGCGCATCGAGCACATCGCTCAGATGGGGGCTCTGGTCACAGATTTCAACCTGATCCGGAGCGGCTCGCTCCACAGGGCGAACGGCGGCTACCTGATCGTGGATGCCCGCGAGCTTCTTATGCAACCGTATGCCTGGGAAGGACTCAAGCGGGTGCTACGGGCCCAGGAGGTGCGCATCGAGTCTCTGAGCCAAGCGTTGAGCCTGGTCAGCACCGTCTCCCTGGAGCCTGAGCCGATCCCATTGAGCGTTAAGATCGTCCTCATCGGGGAGAGACTCCTCTATTACCTGATGAACGAGTACGATCCCGATTTCAACGAGCTCTTCAAAGTCGAGGCCGATTTCAGCGACGAGATGCCCAGGTCCCCGGAGAACGATCAGCTCTACGCTCGCCTTGTGGCAGCCGTGGCCCGTCACGAAGAGCTCAGGCCGTTCGATCGGTATGCCGTGGCGCGGGTTATCGAGCGGAGCAGCCGTATCGCGGGCGACAACAGGAAACTCTCCACGCATCTGCTGAGCATCGCTGACCTCCTGGAGGAGGCCGATTACTGGGCCGGTCAAGTTGGCAGAGACGTCGTGACAGCTGAAGATGTGGAGCGCGCCATTGGGGAACGGATCGCGCGCGCCGACCGACTCCGTCAGCGGACGCAAGAACACATCGCCCGCGGCATGATTCTCCTGGACACGGAAGGGGAGAAGACCGGCCAGGTCAACGGCCTCTCCATCATCAGCCTGGGAGACTATGCCTTCGGGCGGCCGAGCCGCATCACGGCGCGTACCCGTCTCGGTAAGGGGAACGTCGTCGATATCGAGCGCGAGGTGGAGCTGGGTGGCCCGATTCACTCCAAGGGTGTGCTGATCCTGTCCGGCTTTCTGGGCGGCCACTACGCCTCTGACTACCCCCTCTCCCTGTCTGCCAGTCTGGTGTTCGAGCAGTCCTACGCTGGGATCGAGGGCGACAGCGCCTCGCTGGCGGAGTTATGCGCTCTCCTGTCGGCCCTTGCTGACCTGCCGATTAGACAGTCCCTGGCAGTCACAGGTTCGGTGAATCAACACGGTGAGGTCCAGCCCATCGGTGGTGTCAATGAGAAGATCGAAGGGTTCTTTGACGCCTGCAGTGCGAAGAGTCTCACAGGGTCTCAAGGGGTTCTGATCCCCGCAGCGAACGGGGAGCATCTGATGCTGCGCGAGGACGTGGTCGAAGCGGTCAGACGGGGAGATTTTCACATATATCCTGTGTCCACCGTCGACCAGGGGATGGAGCTGCTGACGGGCAGACCAGCCGGCCAACGGGATGAAGCAGGGGCATTCCCAGCAGGGAGCGTGAATGAGCGGGTTGAGGCCCGTCTCATCGAGCTGGCTCAGAAGCAGCGTGACTTCGCCGATGGCGTCGAGGAGTCCTCTTCCGAGGGCAGGACAGACTCAGACAGCGACGGGGAATAAGGGATGACGCATACGGCAGAGCACGAAGGGACCCCCATCAAGCGCATCCTCGTCGGCCTGGACGCGTCAACTCACAGTCTGGCAGCGCTCCAAGCCGCTGCCGCGCTGGCCAGCGACCTGCAGGCGGAGCTCCACGGGCTCTTCGTCGAGGATGTCAATCTGCTGCGCGCCGCGGCGCTGCCCATGTCGCGGGAACTCCAGCTCCCCTTCGGCCGCCCCGCCAAGATGAACCCCGCCGCGATGAGACGCCAGCTCCAGGCCCAAGCTCAGCGGGCGCGCCAAGCGCTTTCAGCGACCTGCCGGAGGTACCGAATCGAGTGGACCTTCCAGGTCTTGGAGGGCGTCGTCCCGTCAACGGTGCTGCGGGAAGCAGCCCAGGCGGACCTGCTCTGCCTGGGCACGGCAAGCCGCCCGGTTATGCAGCGACCAAAGATCGGTTCCACAGCCCAGGCAGCGGCAACCAGGGCGAATCGCTCGGTGCTCCTGATCTCGCAGGGCGCCAAAATCGAGCCTCCCGTCGTTATCGCCCACGACGGCTCCCCTGCCGCTGACCGAGCGCTACCCCTTGCCTGCCAACTAGGGAGAATGGCGGGCGGTCTGCTGACGGTCCTGGTCCGCCCGGCCCCGTCGCGGTCATCGGACCGGGTCCAGCAGGTGCTTGCCCAGCGGCTTGAAGGTGAGAACCTGGCGGTCCGCTACCGGGAACTGGCCGGTGAAGAGGTCACCTCGCTCATCGAGGACATTCGGACCGAAAGGGCTGGAATCGTGGTGGTCAGCAGGGCTCTACTGGATCCCGATGAAATCCATCGGCTCCTGGACACGATAGACTGCCCCGCCCTCCTCGTCCACTGACGTCCACGAAGTGTCTCGATCTCCCGCGAATCCATAGGCCCCCGCCTGGCGAACGCGCAGGCTCATGCCACACCCAGCCCCCCCCTTGGTACGACAGCATAGGTGATTCTGGACACTCTGTGGGCCGCAGCCTGGACGTGAAAGCCAGGCAAGACTCTGAGTGAAAGAGACCATCCGAGCCCAGGATGGCTGGGCCGTCATCGTAAGGCGCGGCAGAGACAAGGAAGCGCTCTCTCCACCGCCGCCTCGACCCCCACATCGCTAGTGCATCGTCTCAGTAGCCCCGTTGGAAGCAGCGACTTCAGTCGCGGGGATCTCGCTCACGCTAGGCAGAGACGCCAGCTCTGGACACCCCTCAGCCACAGGAGGCCCCGACGACCCAGGTGGGATCGTGGTACTCGTTGGATGGGCCGGGGTTCCTGAGCACGTCACGCGCATGCCGGCCCAACGTGGCGTGGACAGTCACACACGGGGGGCGATACTGCCCAGTCTCCCGCGATCTAGTCTTCGGTCTCCGCCTGCTCTTTCGCCTTCGGCTCGACGTCTACGATCTTAGGGGTGACGGACGCGGATTCCTCTCGGGCTCCCTTCGGGGCTTCGATCATAGGCGGCTCTCGGTCGCCTGCCATCGTCGTCTGACCGCGGAGATACGCCCCCTCGTTGAGGAGCAAGGAGTTGACCTTGAGGTTACCCCAGACACAGCCGTGCTCCAAGATCTCGACCTTGTTGCCGCTGACGTCACCCTTGACCGCCCCCGATATGGAGATATTGTTGGCCTTGATATCGGCGATCACCTTGGCCCCTTCTGCGATGATCAGGTTGCCGGTGATATCGATCGTCCCCTCGAACACACCATCAACTCGCGCCCCGCCATCGGCCTGAATGCCGCCCCGAAAGTGGGCATTCGCGCCGACCACGGTCTCGATCTGGGCCGGGCCGGTCGCCTTCCGAACCGGCGCCTTTTCGTCCTTCTCTCCTCTACCGAACACGTGTACCTCCTCGGTTCTTGATGGACCACAGCTCAGCAGGTGCCATGCTATACCAGCCGTTCCTCAATGTCAACCCAGATCGGGGTTGACACGCCGCCGCGCCTCCCGCAGCGCCTCCTCCTCCTCGCCGGTCAGTGATCGGTTCGACGCCCAACTCTCGACCGGTTTGGCATACACGCGGGTCTCTTCCCGTCCGTAGAGCGCCGATAGAACGATCCCGTCTCCCTGCCCATCGACCAAGGCCAGGGAGAAGCTCTGATCACCACCCGTATCCTCGAACGCGCTATACCGGACCATCCCGACGCCCTGGACCGTGCGCAACAGCGTCCTCTCGATCCCTCGAGCCTGCAGCGCCAGCCTTTCGGTCCTTGCGTTCATCCTGGACAGGCGAGCGGACAGGGGCCTCGAAGCCGTACCCGGGCCTGCCTCACGCGCCTCATGCGAGAACCGTTCGAACCGGCTATCCAGCTCGCGTAGCCGGCCCAACAGATCGAGCACCCACAGAACGCCCACCGCCAGCAGAACGGTGAGGGCCAGCGACCAGCCGACCAATGCGATCTCCATCGTCAACTCCCTCCCTCTGCCTCGACACGCACCGGACCGAGAATGACCCGATCGCCCGCCAGGTCCCCCGAAGGGCTTACGAGAGGGAGGCGACGGTGAGACGTCATCCCGTACATCCCGACCTGCAGCCAGTAGTCCCCCGGCGGCAGGTGCTCTGGAAGGGACAGCCGATAGGGATCAACATAAGTCTGGTCTACCAACCATTTCGGGAACCACAGATACGTCGGAGCGGAGCCCCCGAGCGGGGTGTAGTCCCATCCGGCGACCAGTCGGTCGCTCCCGTCAATCAGGTGGATGAAGACCGTGGCGCTGTCTCGGGGTGAGGCGAGGGCACGCCACCTTAAGGTCAGATGGAGCGCACCCCCGGCGCGAGCCACGATCGGCTCTTCCCAGAACGCATCGCGGGACTGTCGAGTCCCCCGGACCCGCGCGTCCATCAAAGCCACCTGATTATCGAGGTTCGCCAAACAGCGATCCAGAATCCCTGGGGCGGGCCCCCCATCGTGGGGAAGAACCGACACGATATCGAGGGTGATGGTGGTCCCGCCTGTAGAGAGCGGTAGCTCCAACCGCCCTCCGGTCAGATCAGCGTACCCGAGTCGAAGCGGGTAGTCTCCGGGGGGGAGGTCGAAGGGTATCAGTAGTTCGTAAGGTTCGACGACCACCTCGCCTCGCTCCCATTCAGTCGTGAGCAGACGGCTATCTGTGGTCCATCGATCCTCAACGGTCCCCAGTTGCGCATAGGGCATCCAGATGCCTTCAACGAGTTCCGGCGCACTCTGATAGATGATGACGGTCAGCGGTTCCCCAGCCTGGACCTCCAGGTGGGGCAAGTCGTACCCCAAGATATGGATCTGGTCATCGACCCAGACGTCCAGAGGCCGCGACGGGCTCGCCTCTGTGACCGGCGGTCGCTCCACACGGTACAGCCCATCCGCAGGGATAAGCCGGAAACCGGCCTGCCGCACCGATGGCCGATAGTCCGGTAAGTAGACTGGCCGCTCCTCCACGTGCGCCCACACCGCCTCAACCCAGGGCGTTGCAGTCGACACGTAGAACAGCTCCAGGTCATCTCCATCAAGCTCCCTGCCCTCGGTATAAGAATGCACCCACAAGGGCGTCAGGTGCTCCCACGCCGACAGCAAGATCGCTCCCTCTCCTTGCCCTGCGAAACGACGGTGTACCGTATCGACCCACGCTTCCGCCTCGGTGAAACTCCGCAGCGAAATCCCAGCACTGATATTCTGGGCAGCTCGAACGAATGGCCAGGGTGCTAGAACCAGCGCCAGAACCAGGCTCATCGTGGGAACTCGCCGATCTCCTATCTGGAACCGCCCTCCAACGTCGGCAGTCCACCAAGTCCAGCGCCCCAAGGTCAAGGCCCCGACACCAGCAAGCAACGCCAGAGCCACAAAGGGCAGGAGCAAGTACGCCATAACATCCTGCACCGTGTTCAGGGTGAAGACCAGATGAACGAAGACGAAGGCTATCATCAGCACACCCACGTTCGGGGTGCGCCGGACCAGAGCCACTATTCCCAAGGGCATGAGCAGTATCACTGGAAGGAGATACTGGACCCGCAGCAAAGACCAGAAGACCAGCGCGCGATCAGGTTGATCCGCCAGGCCAAAATGAAACAGGTTCGCCCGCAGGCCGCGAGCGGTGATATGACGGACGAAACCGTCCCAGGTGTTCATGTCCGTAGGGCCGAAGTCCACTCTCGGACTCCGCAAGGGGTAGTAGAGGAGCGGCAGCAGGCCCAGTATGACACAGCCGACTACGGGGAGCAGAGTGCGCCATTCAAACACGATCCGAGGCCGCACCACCAGCACGAAGAGCGCGTAGGCCGGTATCCCCATCATCGTGATTGGGTGATGGCTGGCAGCCAATCCCAGCGTGACGGCGAAAGCCGCCAGCCACCGATCACGCCCCGTGCGCCACCAGCGGGTGAGCAGCCACAGGTGCGTCACGGCAAAGGCTGCGCTGACGATATGGGCGTTGGCGTGGATGGCGTGCTGCCACAAGTTAGGGGCCGCAGCCAGCGAAAGAGCCGCAAAAAGAGAGGCCACGATCGAAGGATAGGTCCACCCATCCGTCGGGCGCCGCCCCGGTGGGATCGTCGGGTCCCCGGACTCCGGCCCATCCACACCACCACCCAGATCGATCTCCCGGGTGACCAGAAACACAGCCGTCACCGCCCACGCCCCCACAGCCGCAGACAGCAGATTGGTGCGGAAGGCGACGGTGCCCAGCGGCACGAGGACCTGCCACGCTTTGGCCAGAAGGATATAGAAGGCGTAACCCGGCGGATGCGCTATGCCCAGAATGGCGGGGATGAACTGGTACTCAGAGGGATCGCCAAAAAGAGTACCGGGGGCCGCGGTCAGACTGTAGAGGGTGAAAGCTGCGATGAAGACCAGAAAGGGGAGGAAGAACGAGAGCTGCCTTCCCCAGGTCTGGACACGCCGCAGATCGGAGGACGCGGTGTTGACCGAGTCTCGCAGGGGCATCAGTCCCCCATCAGCGTGCCGCATCCACACTCTGCTCGGTCTTTGAGGGTGATCGAGGACGCGAAGCCCTGTAGATCAACCACGGGCGCACTCAAACTCACTGGGCCGGGACGTATCCCTTCTCCTCCAGATAGGCCAGGACGCGGGCGACGCTCTCAGCTACCGTCTCCTCCGCAGTGCGGCATACCACATCGGGCTTCTCTGGAGACTCATAAGGATCAGAGACCCCGGTGAAGTTGTCGATCTCCCCTGCGAAAGCCCGTTCGTAGAGGCCCTTGACGTCCCGTGCCGCGCACACCTCCAGCGGACAATGGACGTAGACTTCCACAAACGGAGACCCCTCGTGCTCGATATCCCGCCGTGTCTTGGCTCGCCGTTCCCGGTAAGGCGAGATGAAGGAACAGATCACGGCCACGCCGTTGCGGCTCAGTAGCTTGGCCACGAAGGTGACCCGCCCGATATTCTCATCGCGATCTTCCTTCGTGAAGCCCAAGTCGCTCGTCAGCTCCTGTCGTACGGTGTCTCCATCGAGTCGCTCGACTCTCAGGCCGCGAGCCTGCAGCGCCTTGGCCAGAGGCTCTGCAATAGCCGTCTTACCCGCTCCGGAAAGACCGGTGAACCAGACCGTGAAACCAGGTCGATCACACAACCTTGCTCTGCCTCCTTCTGGGAACCCACGTACGACCTGGCCCCTGCATCGCGCGGCGCGGGGCGCCAGGGCCCACGCCTGCAAGCCCATACGACCGTGCAAATCGACCCGCCTGAGGTCGCCCGATTCGGCTCGAATGGAGTGGCAGGGCACCGCAGCCGCTACGGTCCGACCAGCTCACCGACGACGGCCCGCAGGGCCTCCTCATCTATCGCCCCACGACGAACCAGACGGGGCGGGGCGACCGAGCAATCAAGAACAGTCGAAGGGACTCCACCCCGGCAGTGCCCTCCGTCCAGGATCAACGGGATGCGCCCGCCGAGCTGGTCCTCGACCTCCCGGGCCGTCACCGGGCTTAGCCCCCCGGACAGGTTGGCACTGGTGACGGCCAGCACTCCGCCAGCGGCGCCGATGATCTCCAACGCCAAGGAGTGATCGGGGACTCGAACGCCCACCGTGGCCCTGTCGGTGATGTCACCAATCACTGACTCTCTCTTCGGTAACAACAGAGTAAGCCCACCAGGCCAGAAACGGACGGGTAACCGGCTACACATCTCCAGGAGCACGGCCACGCGTTCGATCTCGGCCGGGCTCGATAGGAGCAGGGGTATCGGGAGTGTCTTTGGGCGTGCCTTCACCTGGTAGAGGCTCCGAACTGCACGCTCATTCCACGGATCAGCAGCGAGGCCGTAGACAGTGTCCGTGGGGAAGGCAACCAACCCTCCCGATTCGAGCACCGCCAGCGCTCGCGCACGGGCATCTCCACGGCTTGCCTGGATGATCTCAGTCCTCACGCCTACTCCTAACACACTTGACCGCCGCGAGCATTGACACGCCCGTGGCGGCCATATCCGCTGTGCCACTAACCTCGCCGCTTGGCCGACGGAAGTATAGCACGCCTTGAATTCGTGTCAACCGGAGATCCGGCGCCCAAAGCCTGCACCCACTTCACCGTGGAAACGCACAATACTACCCCGAGCAGCTCGTCAATGGGTGAGATACAAAAAAACGGCTGCCTGCCTCGTGCGAGGCGCCAGCCGTTCTTCCCGCCGTGCGATGTGTCTTCGATGATCTCCCGGCGAGAGTGGGCGCGCAGGGACTCGAACCCCGGACCTCTACAATGTGAGTGTAGCGCTCTGACCAACTGAGCTACGCGCCCAAGTTGTCCTTAGTATACAGGATTTGGGTCTATTGTCAACCCGAGCCGCGCGGTTGGCACGGTCTTCTACTCTGAGACAGGTGATGTTGAATGCCCCTTCGACAGATGCGTGCCGACGGAAGAACCATCCCGATCGGTGCCCTTCCCTATCCGTGAGGGCACTGGGTTCAAGTGCTGCTCATCCGAGAGGAAGAATGGTAAGCTCTCAAAAGCGTTCGGTCGAGCGCCCCGACCAGAACACAAGCACCTACCCGACGGATTCCGGAGCATGGTAGTCAGACACGCCACCCGGCAGCAGTAGCCTCGCACCGTGCAAGCAGGGTGCCTACGGGAGGTTCTCCAGAATGTCAGCGACGCTGGGCCGATCGCCGCGGTCGCGCCCGACGTAACTCCACACGATGGAACGGTCGGTGTCAATCACGAAAACGGATGGTGCGGCGTAGCCGCTGGCCACGAGCTCGTAGACTCCGAAGGCCTCGGCCACCTCATGATCCGGATCGGCCAGCAAGGGATAGGGAGGGTTGATCACCCTTCTCACTCCCTGATCGATCGTGGAGGCGTTAGCGACTGCCACAGCCACGATCTCTACCCCCGCCTCCTGAAACGCGCCGTACTGTTCGCGCAACTGAACCAGTTGCGTTCGGTCCGGCCCTCAGGCACATCGCTCGAAGAACACCAAGACGACCGGGCCTTCCGACAGACGCTCCTCCAGGGCAAAGCTGCCTCCGCCCGCTTGTTCAAGGGTGAATGCCGGGGCCACCGTCGGAACCTCCGGTCCTGAGGCAGGGGGCTCTGTCGCCGCGGTCGTCTCCTCTGGCGGTGAGAGATCCGTCGACTCTTCGGCGCCGCCCAGCTCGGTCTTGTCCGCCTCGGCAGGATCCTCGATCATCCAGATGTCGGCCTCTTGCTGCTGAGCCCTCAGCCACTCTGAGAGGTTGTGCCCTTCCGTCTCCAGGCCGTCCACGGCCGCCTGCACCGTCAGCAACCGTTTGATCGTCTCCTCCAGAAACCCTCGCTCCAAGCCCTCCGCCTCCAGTCTGGCGACCACCGTGGCGTCGCTGACGCCCCAGTTCCGTTGCAGACTGCTGATGAAACCCTCGACCTCATCGTCAGTTGGCCCGTCCCCGGGAGGAGCGCCGTTCAGGATGACCTGCGACCGGACCAGCCTCTCCAATGTCTCTCTCTCGCCCAGCACGGACGCGCCGGACAGTGCCCCCAGGACCCTGTTCAGCCGCACCGTCTTGCTCAAGTACTCCTGCGTTATCGGAAACCCGTCCACACTGGCCGCCAACTCACCGGTGTCAGGATCTGGCTCGGGGAGCGGTGACTCGAGTGGGCTTACCGCTGCGGTCTCCGTCGGCGGAACCTGCGTGGGCTCCGGCGCCGCCACACGTGGACCGAAAAAGGTCACCGCAAGCACCAGCCCCACAGCAACCAGCAGGACAGCACCAAGTATGCTCCAAGTGCGAGACACTCTCCCTCCTCTCATAGCCAACCGCCTTACGCTGCTCTTACGCTGACACTTTAGCACGTCTGGGCGTGATTGTCAATCGTGGTCATCTCAACCGTGGTCACCGCGAGCCCCGGTCTGTGGATTGGCGCTGCCGATCAGTCACTCGAGCCGCAGTGCAGACGACCTGCATTCTGAGTGAGACCCACACGTGACCGGCCGCGGTGCTCAGCAACCACAACTCCACGTGCCATCGTGTGAGAAGCCGTGGAAGAGCTGCGGCTCAGGCGCCACGGATTCCGGCTCCGCCGCGACCGTGGATTGGCACACGCTCGCTCCCCGGGGCCAATCGGGAAGCCGCGGCTACCGCTGTGAGCTTTTCCCGATTGGACTGAGGTTGACATACCCCGGATCCGTGGTACTATTCTTGCTCGTTCTGGGCCTGAGGCCCAGAACATAACAGTCGAATAGTCTGCCTATTGCTCTTATCCAGAGAGGTGGAGGGACCGGCCCTAGGAAGCCTCGGCAACCTCCCGGACAGCCAGTCCGGGGCAGGTGCCAATTCCGGCAGAAGCGGCATTCTGGAAGATGAGAGGTGGTCAAGCCATGCTGTTTGCCCCCTTCTTCCGGAAGAAGGGGGTTTTCGCTTCGCGAGCACCAGAATGGCGCTACAGGTGTCGGTCTCGAGATCAACCACCTGTCCGTGCACGCCCTCATTCGGAATGGGATCTGGGAAGACGGATATCTGGCCGGGGGCAAGCACGCCGATCTCCTTTCCGTGCCGCCCAGGAGAACCGGCTCGTGGCAGCCCAACCGGGACCGAGAACAGCAACTAGGAGGAAGACGTGACGACGCGCAACATCATTGTGACTGAAGCATCCGGCCCATCCGTTGAAGACATCCCCGTGGAAATCGTCGAAAGGAAGGGGATCGGCCATCCTGACAGTCTATGCGACGGCATCGCCGAACGCATCTCCGTCGAGTACGCACGCTGGTGCCAGACTAACCTGGGGGTGCTGCTCCACCACAACTTCGACAAGGTACAGTTGGTAGCTGGCGAGGTAGAGGTAGGTTTTGGCGGAGGCCATCTGATCAAACCGATCCTGGTACAGATCGCCGGCCGGGGTGTCCCATCCTTTCGGGGGCAACCCATACCCCTCGACGACATAGCGGTGGAGGCCGCTCAGAAGCACGTGCGGGAGACGATGCGCTATCTCGAACCGGACGAGCATATGGAGATCCAGAGCTACGTAGGCCGGGGCGCCAGGGAACTGCAGTACGTGGTGGACCGCGTGACGGCGAACGACACCAGCTTCGGCGTCAGTCACTGGCCCCGGTCCGGACTGGAGCACACCGTCTACGAGACCGCCCAGTATATCA
Source organism: Thermoflexales bacterium (assembly GCA_007123205.1). Taxonomy (GTDB): domain Bacteria; phylum Chloroflexota; class Anaerolineae; order B4-G1; family B4-G1; genus SKLM01. The sequence goes on along the minus strand of SKLM01000078.1, from coordinate 6,879 downwards.
ACTACGAGCTGATCGATCAGTTTCCCATCGGCGAGGACGTCAAGGTGATGGGGTTGCGCCGAGACGGGCAGCTCGTGCTAACCGTGGCTCTCCCGTTCATAGCTCACCACATCGACCATCGGACGGCCTACACCGAGGCACGAGATGCGGCGGAGGCTGCGATTCTTGCCTACGCCTCGCAGCTGGACCACCGCGAGGTGGTGGTGGCTGTCAACACAGCAGACGACGTGCAGAACGACACGGTCTATCTCACCCTGACGGGTACGTCGGCCGAGATGGGCGACGACGGCGCGGTCGGGCGGGGCAATCGCGTGAACGGTGTGATCGCGCCCTTCCGATCCGCAAGCCTCGAGGCCGCGTGCGGCAAGAACCCTATCTCGCACGTCGGCAAAGTGTACAACGTGCTGGCGTTGTCCGCAGCTCAGGAGATCGTGGAACGGGTGGCAGATGTCGACGAGGCCACGGTCTACCTCCTCTCGCAGATCGGTGCGCCTCTGGAACTCCCCCTGGTCGCCACGGCCCTGGTGCGCTCAGCTAACGGCACGCTGACGTCGAGCGTCCGCACCCAGGTGGAGGAGGTACTCGATGCCCGGCTGGCCGCCGTTCACTCGATGCGTCGGTCGATTCTCGAACGGGAGCTATCGCTCTTCTAGACGGAGCCGATTCTCGGACGGCGGTATCGGACAAGAAGGTCCTGTCGTCGCATCGGCAGGGCCTGGCGTGCCGATCGGAGGGTGTGGGCCAAGGGTTTGTCAGCTCGATACGTGGGCCCGACAGGGATGGCGAGCTGCTGGCTCCCCTTCGCGGCCTGCCGTGCCGCGCTCGGTCGCTCGCCGGGGGGAGAGTGCAACTGCGGCCGAATCCGCCCACGGCTGCACGCGCAGGCGACCGAGTCCTCTCGGCATGGCCTTTTCCCCACTCTCGGATCGCGGCGTTGACACTGGAGGCTTTTCGTAGTATATTACCGTGGTATGTACTCAATGCTAGTTCTGCGCCAGCTCAGCCCACCCGCCCCTCCTAGACCAGTTTGGTGGTCTGGGTAAGCGCGCTGGATCCTGAAACGACGCAGGATAGCCAGCCCTCCAGACTGTGAGGGCTGGCTTTTGTGTGAACGGTAGGTGCTCTCGATGAGCGCCAAGGAATCGACAAACGAGATAGCGCGCTCCCGGCAGCGATATGGCGAGGAATTCCCGCTGCAGCCAAGGTTCGGTAGTTCTGGGATGTGCCGGGCCAGCGAGACCGCAGAGGTCGCGGAGAAGCGCTGATGAGAATGGAACCCGGATGATCGGACCGTGGCCGACAAGCTGCCAGAGAGATGGCTCATGGGTTACAGGGGGCGAGGCCGCCGGTCTTGGGGCCGGAGTGAGGTATGTTGACGAGGGCGCGACGGCCACGCTACAGCGCTCGACCGAGGATGGGGCGCGGTGAAGATCCTGGCGCTGAGCGACCAGGTCGTCGATTCCGTCTACGGGAGTCACATCCGCGACCGTTTTGGGGACGCCGACGCCGTGATCTCCTGTGGTGATCTGCCGTTCTCGTATCTCGAGTTCGTCGCCAGTATGTTGAACGTGCCCTGCTTCTACGTACACGGCAATCACGATCATCCCGAGTACTTAGCCAGCGGAAGGACCTTGACGAAGCCGGGCGGTTGGATCAACCTGGACGTGAGAACCGCGGAGACTCAGGGCCTGCTCCTCGCTGGCTTGGAGGGCTCTATCCGCTACAAGCCGGGAGCTCCCTACCAGTACACGGACCGCCAGATGGCCTGGAAGACGTGGCGCCTGGGCCCCGCTCTTCTTGCCAACAGAGTACGCCATGGTCGCTACCTCGACGTCTTGGTCACCCATTCGCCGCCGAGGGGTATCCACGACGGCGACGATCTCGCCCATCGCGGTTTCCGAGCGCTCGTCGGCTTCATGGATGTTTTCGAGCCCCGTTGGCTCCTCCATGGGCATAAGCACGTATACGGCCCAGAACGGACCACCAGTCGGTACGCCAGGACCGAGGTGGTCAACGTTCACCCGTTCCGGGTGATCGAGCTGTGAGACGCGCGCTCAGTGATTCGAAGCCATCGACGGTCTTCCGGTCCTGCACGGTACGGCGGTGTGGCCAAAGGGGTTTCTTGGTGCCGACGGCATATCGTCCTGGGATCCCCAACCAGTCTCCAGAGTGGTGGCGGGCTTCTGTGCCGGTTGGAGTTCCTGATTCGGCGGCTAGAGACTGAGACCAGCCGCCGTTCTATGTCGATGAGTAGGACCGCAGGCGTGAGGCTTTTCGTGCCCACCGATCGAGTTTGACAGGCCGCAGCAAGGAAAAGGAGAAGAGGATGGCTGAAGGCATCACCCCCCGCAGCGAGGATTACTCCCGATGGTACACGGACGTCATCAAGAAGACGGATCTGGCCGACTACGCTCCTGTCAAGGGCTGTATGGTGATCAAGCCATACGGCTTCACCCTGTGGGAGAACATCAAAGAGGGACTCGACACGCGCTTCAAGGCCACCGGGCACGTCAACGCGTACTTCCCTCTTCTCATCCCCCTCAGTTTCATCCAGAAAGAGAGCGAACATGTGGCGGGTTTCTCGCCGGAGCTAGCGGTTGTGACGCACGGCGGCGGCAAGGAGCTTGAGGAGCCGTTGGTTGTCCGGCCCACCTCGGAGACGATCATCGGCCACATGTACGCGGACTGGATCCAATCTTACCGTGACCTACCGCTGCTCATCAACCAGTGGGCCAACGTAGTTCGCTGGGAGATGCGCACCCGGCCGTTCCTCCGGACTACCGAGTTCCTCTGGCAAGAGGGTCACACCGCCCACGCCTCCGCCGAGGAGGCACGCGAGGAGACCCTACGTATGCTGGACGTCTACGTCGATTTCGCCGTCAACGACGCCGCCATTCCGGTCATCGCCGGACAGAAGAGCGAGAGCGACAAATTCGCCGGCGCGGTGACCAGCTACACCATCGAGGCGATGATGGGCGACTACAAGGCGCTCCAGTCGGGTACCAGCCACTTTCTGGGTCAGAACTTCGCGAGAGCGTTCGACATTCAGTTTCTGGACGAGAACAACGAGCTCCAATACGTCTGGACGACGAGCTGGGGAGTCAGCACACGCATGGTGGGCGCAGTGGTCATGGCCCACGGCGACGATCAGGGCTTGATCCTGCCGCCGAAGTTAGCGCCCTACCAGGTGGTGATCGTGCCGATCTGGAAGGACGAGGAGCAACGAACACCGGTCTTCGAGGCAGTCGAGCGGACGAGAGCTGCTCTCGGGGAGGGGATTCGCGTCCGGGTGGATGACCGGGACGCCTATTCGCCGGGCTGGAAGTTCAACGAGTGGGAGATGCGAGGCGTGCCCCTGCGGGTGGAGATAGGCCCCCGCGACGTTGAACAGGGTCACGTGGTGCTCGCCCGGCGCGATTTGGAGGGATCGGCCAGGAAGCAGACCGTCCCGCTGGCGGATGGACTGGGAACAGCGGTCCGCGAGACGCTGGACGCGGTTCAGGACAATCTGTACCGGAGGGCACTGGCCTTTAGAGAGGAGCACACCCGCGACCCCGACGACTACGAGGGCTTCAAGGAGGCCGTGAGCCAGGGGTTCGCCTACTCGTGGTGGTGCGGTGATCCGGAATGTGAGGCTCAGATCAAGGCGGAGACCACGGCTTCGCTGCGCTGTATCCCTCTCGAACAGGAGCCGGGGGCGGGGCGCTGTATTCAGTGCGGCAATGCAGCTGAGGAGCGCGCGGTCTTCGGGAGAGCGTACTGACCCAGAAAGGCGATTGAGGCACCATGACCTTCTATGCCCAGCGGACCGACGTCCGGCGTCCCCCTATCGTGCTGGCTGCCCTACTCCTGGCTGGCCTTCTGGCCGCCTGCGCGATGCCCGCCTCGCCCACGCCTCCCACCCCCACCAGTGCTTCGGTGCTGCCGTCGCCCACGCCTCAGCCTACACCGACAACGGAGGTCACGCCAACACCCACCCTCACACCGACCCCGACACCGCCGCAGGAGTTGACCATCTGTCAGGGAGAGGAACCCCATTCCTTGTTCGTCTACGATGCGTACTCACAGGCCGCTTTGAACGTGCTTGCGGCCATCTACGAGGGGCCCATCGGCACCCAGGGTTACCGGCTCACCCCGGGGATCCTCGAGCAGCTGCCCAGTTTCGGCAATGGGGACGCCCTGGTCCGCATCGTGGAGGTTCAGGAGGGAGACACGGTCGTTGATATGGACGGTGAGGTGGTGGAGCTCGCTCCAGGCGTCACTCTTCGCAGTCCGGCGGGTGATCCGGTCACCTTTCAGAGCGGGACCATGAGAACCATCCAGACAGTGGTTTCCTTCACCCTCCGGGCCGACGTCCTCTGGGCAGACGGGGAGCCGGTGACGGCGCAGGATTCACAGTACAGCTACGAAGTCGCGGGTACCCTCGCTGACGCAGCGCTGCTACGACAGATCTCCCGTACCGCCAGCTACGAGGCAGTCGATGAGCGTACCATCGTGTGGACCGGCCTCCCCGGCTACCGGGACACGCTCTACCTGCTCAACTTCTACCACCCTTTGCCGCGGCACACCTTGGGGACGATGGCCGGTGAGGAGTTACGTCACTCGGACCTCGCCTGGCGGGATCCCCTGGGATGGGGGCCCTTCGCCATTGAGGAATGGGTCCCGGGCGAGCGCATCGAGCTGTTGCCCAACCCACACTACTTCCGCGCGCCCGAGGGTCTGCCCCACCTGGACCGCCTCACCTTCCGTTTCATCCCGGACAGCGCGCAGGCCATCGACGAACTGCTCAGCGGAGGATGCGACGTTCTCACTCCAGATCTGGTGGGCACCATGCCACGTCAACCGCTGCTCGACGCCGTCGAGGCCGGGAAGGCGCGCTTGGCTTCGTCGATGGGCAATGAATGGGAACACCTCGACTTCGGCATTCAGCCGGCGGCCGGGTCGGCACAGATACCCTTCTTCGCCGAAGCCCAGGTGCGTCAGGCAATTGCTCACTGCATCGACCGGGAACGGATCGCCGCAGAGGCCTCCCTCTATGGAGCGGCGGTCCCGGCACACAGCTACGTGCCGCCTCAGCATTTCCTCTATTCCGGCGACCAGCTCCACACCTGGCCCTACGATCCGGCCCAGGGCCGGACCATGCTAGAAGAGTTCGGATGGCGGCTAACGGACGGCGAGTCGATGCGGAGGGCTCACGACATTCCTCAGGTCGCCAGCGGCACACCCTTCTCCGTCACCTTGCTGACCACTGCGGGCGATCCGGCCCGGGAGCGCACGGCCGAGATCCTGAGAGAGAATCTGGCGGACTGCGGGGTGGGGATGGCCACGCGCACCCTTACTCCGGAGACGTTCTACGCCGACGGTCCTCGAGGCCCAGTGTTCGGCCGCCAGTTCGACCTCGCCCTGTTCTCCTGGCTCAATGGACTGGATGGGCCTTGCGAGATCTACCTCTCGACGCAAATCCCGGACGAGGATAATCTCTGGGGCGCCTTCAACAATCCCGGTTACGAGAGCCCGGCCTTCGATCGGGCTTGCCAGGCAGGCCTGGAGGCCATGTACGGGTCCCAGGCCCACGTGCGCCATCACCAGGAAGCCCAGGCCATCTTCTCCCGGGATCTGCCAGTGCTGCCCCTCTATTTCGTCCCCGAGTCCCTCGCCCTGCGGCCGGAGGTAAGGGGTATGGAAATGGATCCCAGCCAGGAGTCGGTGTTCTGGAATATCGAATCATTCCGTTGGGAGTGGTAGGTGCCGTTCCAGATGGTGGCTTATTCGACCGATCCCATCACCATCGCCACCAAGAACTAACTCGCGAGGGAAGAAGACCCAATCGGATCACGTCGCACTATCCGTGTTACTATGAGCGCTGAGACCCATCTCTCCGCCCGTGTGGTCAACGCAGGCCCGGCCGCCGGCCCAGCCCTCATCTCCCAGGAACCTTTGGGATTCCTGGGCGGCGTTGACCCCGATACTGGGGTCGTCATCGAGACTGGACACCCGCTCGAGGGCCAGAGTGTAGCTGGAAGCGTTCTGGTCTTCCCCACCGGGAAGGGGAGCACTGTCGGCTCGTACACCCTCTACCGCCTGGCGCGCAACGGCCTGGCGCCGGCGGCCATCGTCAACGCGGAGGCGGATCCGGTGGTAGCCGTCGGCGCAGTCATCTCCGACATTCCCATGGTCGATCAGGTCGACCTATCCCGTATTCAGACCGGCGATCGGGTCGAGATCCGCGACGACGTGCTCATCGTCTCGTCCACGGCCGCGAACACTGCACCACCATAGAAGAAGCTCCTTGCTGACTCCAGCAAGGAGCTTGTCAGGCGGAAGGGGAGGGATTCGAACCCTCGGTGGCCAGTAATGACCACAGCGGTTTTCGAGACCGCCCCGTTCGTCCACTCCGGCACCCTTCCAATTCCCCGTCGACCATTGGTATTATAGCACAGCGTAAGCCGCGTGCAATCGGTGCCAATCCCATCGCCGGCTGTTCAAGGCGGCGCTAGGTCCGGAGACAGAGCAGAGCCCAGCATCGGCTCTTCCCGGCCCAGGCCGACCGTGGCCCACCGCACCTCCGGCTCTCCCAGGCAGGGGCGGATCACCGCTCCTCCAAGGCGGTAGCGCCCGCTCCGACGACGGAGGACTCGGACTTGACACCGCGGATTTCCATAGTATAATGCCGCTATCGTTTCTGAAGGAGTATGTGATATGCGCATGGCGATGAACATCTTCGTAGCGGCCCGGCTCCGCGATAGCGGCGGAGTCCGGTTGCCCTGGTCGCAGTGCGCCTGTCGGTACCTTACCTAGACTAGTTCAAAAGAGGCCGTGGGCGATTGCGACGCCCACGGCCTTTTTTGTTGTCACATCCTGATGTCTCTGTGCAAGGCC
>SKLM01000068.1 GCA_007123205.1 Thermoflexales bacterium | reverse complement strand
TGAGATGGTCGTAACGGGGAAGATGCACGGCTACATGCGCATGTACTGGGGCAAGAAGATCCTCGAGTGGACACCCGAACCCGAGGAAGCGTTCTCTACAGCGCTGGTGCTCAACAACCGTTACGAGCTCGATGGGCGGGACCCCAATGGTTATGCTGGCGTCGCCTGGTGCTTCGGCAAGCACGATCGGGCCTGGGCGGAGCGGGAGGTGTACGGGAAGGTGCGCTACATGTCCGCCGGCGGGCTGGAGCGCAAGTTCGACATGGACGCCTACGTGTCGGCTGTCGCCGGCCTGTAGGGCGGCTGGCTCTCATCCTCTCGATGGTTCCCGTGGACTACAGTCCGCGCGGTAACGGGCAAGCCGGCATAGCGTTGCGTCCGGGAAGGCCCGTCACCGTCGCCCGGTTCACCGTCAGGGCAGAGCCTGTGAGGGAGACCCACACTTGCGGGTGGCGATCCGCCGGGATTCCGATGGGAGCGAGCCGACAGTCAACGGAGGAGCGATGACGAGAGAAGGAGCTGAGCCGGTTGCCCGGACAGCCCGTGCGCTGGGCCTGATAGGGGTTATCGTGGCCTTCGCGCTGGTGCTGGGGCGTGGACATGCGTCCCACGTGACCGGGTCCGCCCCTGGGGGTAACTGGGAGACGGTGCTCGTCGAGACCTTCGACGGCGAGCTCGGCCCGGGTTGGACCGCCGTGGACGCCAGCGATGGCGAAAGCGGGAACGTCACCTGGGGAACGAGCCCCTACACTTACACCAGCCCCGAGTACAGCGCCTGGAGCGTGGGCGGAGGTATCGACGGGAGCCAGCTGGAGCCGGGCTCCCCGTACCCGGACGAGGTCGATGCATGGCTGGTCTACGGGCCCGTTGACCTGGGCGGCGTGCACGAGGCGTATCTGGAGTTCCAGTGGTGGCTCGAGACCGGCGATGTCGCTGGAGATCCTGCTCCCGGGGCCGGGCGAAATCTGCGAGGTACGACCAGCGTTCAGACCGTGGAGCGAGTCGGGGGACCCCCCACGGGGGGAGACTGGTTTGGCTGGTGTGTGCTGACAGAGGAGATGGATTTCGAGACCGCCCGCTGTGAGTACGTTTCCGGGGCTATCGCCAGGTGGCTCAGCGCATCGATGTGCCTGCGAGCCGGTGGCGGGGACGCCGATGAAGTTTGGATCGGGTTCCACTTCGTCAGCGACGGCGACGTGGTGGCGGGGCGTGGGGCCTTTGTCGATGACGTGACCGTGCTGGTGAGGCGCGACTATCACGCCTTCCTTCCGCTGTTACGCCGGGAGCCGACGCCAACCCCAGAGCCGACTCCCACGAATGAACCTCCCTCCCGCGGCGAGCTGAAGAACCGCGGGTTCGAGGCCGATTGGGCCGCCGCCGGACCCACCCACCGCACCGCGGTCTATCGCGATGACGGGAGCGCCCGGGAGGAGAATCCCGAGGGTATCCGCACGCCGCCAGGGTGGCTGACCTGGTTCCGCGACATCCCCCATACCTGGCAGGCGCTGCAGGGGCACAGCGTCGTGACCACGGAGGACGAGCGAAGGGTGCACAGGGGGCACAGGGCCGTGGAGATCGCCACCAACTGGCGACCGTATGACGCTGGTCTGCTCCAACAGGTGGACGTGTCCCCCGGGTTGTACGTTCAACCTGGAAGCACCGTGAGATTGACGGCGTGGGCCCACGCCTGGTCAAACAATGGAGGAGGTCCGCCGGGGCAGGAGGACGATCCGGGCTGGAGCGAGGGCGCTGGCTTCGACTGCTTCTACGCCGTAGAAGGGACAGAGGGCCTGAGCAGCGATCTCGAGAACTTCACCCTCCGGGTGGGCATCGACCCAACGGGCGGCGTCGACCCTGATGCTCCTACGGTGGTGTGGGGCGATGGCGCGCACATCTACAATTGTTATCATGAGGTCCCAGCCGTCCAGGCCGAGGCTCAGTCCCGCCGGGTGACCGTCTTCCTCCGCTCGCGGGCCCAGTGGGGGTTCAAGCATAACCACGCCTACTGGGACGACGTGGAGCTTTCCGTCGTGGGGGGCGGTGAAGGCGGTGATGGATCCGACTGGCCGTACCCGGTATTCGAGAGGGGCAGCAGGATTGGGGTCCATTCTATTCTTCCTGGTGAGGTGGGCCGATTCGCGGAAGAGCTGGTGACCGGGGGGACGCGCTTCCCCGTGGTCAAGGCGGTGGACGATCTCGGCTGGCTCAAGGGCATCAAGGAGAGCAGCCCGGAGACCATCCTGGTCGCCCGAGTTGTCGATCTGGAGTTGGAGGGATGTCCTAATGTCGAGGATCCCGAGACGGATCTCGATGAGATGGCCCGGGGACTGTTGTCTTTCATCCTGAACCGGCTGTCACATGATGCCAGACTGCGGGGCGTGGTGGAGTACTGGGAGGTGGTCAACGAGCCCGACCCTCCGGGTCCCGATGGCGATCCCAACAACCCGGAGGGCTACCGGCGGCTGGCCGAGTTGATGATCAGGTGCATGGAGAAGGCGGAGCGGTATGGGTTGAAACTGGCCTTGTTCTCCCTGAACGCGGGCACGCCCGAGTGGAACCAGATGGAGGCCATGGTAGAGACCGGGGTGTTCGCCCGGGCCAGGGAAGGGGGCCACATCCTGGCCCTGCACGAGGGCACCTTCGGCGACACCTATGACCCCAGAGATGGCTGGGGGGGCTCCATCCCCGGTGCGCCGGATGTGGAGGGCGCCGGGTCGATGAACTTCCGCTACCGCTACCTCTACCATCTGCTGGAACAGCGGGACGAGGTGATCCCCCTGGTGGTCAGCGAGTGGTACTGCGGTGACGTCAGAGAGGAGCAGGTCGACACCCAGACGATCATAGACGCGCTGGTGTGGTACGACGATGAGGCCAAGGATGACCATTACTTCTGGGCGACGTGCCCTTTCACGCTGGGGACGAGGCCTGGGATGTGGGATCACTCGGACTGGGAGCGGTTCTACCCGGGATTGCTCCAGCATATGATCGCCATTCGGGACAGGGAGAACCCGCTGCCGCCGGCTCAGTCGCTCTGGGAGACGCTCCTGCGGATGCTCGGATGGAGGTAGGGAGGTGCGTATGACGGAGCAGCGGGCCAACGGGAGCTCCGGTCTGGGGGCTGGGGCGGACACAGCGTCCCAAGTTGAGCGACCCGGCCGCCGCTGGTCGGTGTGGGTCACGGCCCTCCTGGTGGGCGTTGGAGTGGTGGGGGTCTTCTTCGTGATGGGGCGGGCGGCCGCGGGACCGACGAGGATCGTGGAGAGCCGGTCTGGCGGATGGGAGACGATCCTCTCCGAGGATTTCTCAGACGGGATTGGCCCCGTATGGACGACCCTCGACGCCACCGATGACGCCGGGAGGGTGACCTGGGGTGTCACCGCCTACCTCTCTAGAAGCGCGGGCCACAGCGCGTGGTGCGTCGGCGGGGGCGCGGACGGCGGACAGCTGGATCCCGGCGAGGACGTCTATCCAGACAACGTCGACTCCTGGCTCATCGGCGGCCCTTTCGAGCTCGATGATGCCCTGGACGGCTACCTGGAGTTCGACTGGTGGTTGGAGACCCAGGGCGCCGGCAACCCCGGGAGGCCCTGGGCAGCGCTCCAGAGGCTCGAGGACGTTCACGGGCCGCCCCCGGCCGGCGACTGGTTCGGGTGGTGTATCCTGACGAACGAGCTCGATCTGGCCGGTGCCCGCTGCACCTACGTCTCGGGCTCGACGGGGGCGTGGGTCAGGACGGCTCTCCCCCTGGGCGACCTCCTGCCCGACGAGACGGGTGGTGCCGAACAATTCTGGATCGCCTTTCGCTTCGTCAGCGACGATGACGGCATCGCCGGCCGGGGCGCCTTCCTCGACGACGTAACTCTTCGGGTGCGCCGCGTCCAGAAAGCGTTCCTTCCCCTTGTACGCCGTGGTCCAGCCCTGCTCCCACCTACACCGACGGCCACCTCTACCCCGACCGCGACACCTACCGCTACGCCAACGGTGACATCTTCGCCCACCGTGACACCTTCGCCCACTCCCCACGGGACCCCCGTGCCTGCGGGCCTGGTGAACGGTGGCTTTGAGGCGGACTGGAGCGAAGGCGGGTCGCACTTGGTGCTCATCTTCCCGACGGATGGAGACCCGTACGGGGCTGAGATGGGCAACGTCTTCACCCCCCCCGGTTGGCTGACGTGGTATCTTCACGGGAAGCCGGTGGAGCACGATCCGATGAACCCTCACGGCTGGGTCCAGCCAGAGGTCAAGGATGCCTGGGCTGATCATGACCCGGTGCGCGTACACTCTGGGCACAAGGCGATCCACATGTTCAAGACGTGGGGCATCTTTGATGGAGGTTTCCTCCAGCAGGTCAGTTTAGAACCCGAAAGCCGCCTTCGCGCGGCGGCCTTCGCGCATGCGTGGAGTTCCCAGCGTGACGATCCGCGGTGGAGCGAGGGACCCGGGGGTACGTGTGGCTTCAAGCTTGAAGGCGAGACCTGGGATGACGACTGGCGTAACTTCACCTTCTGGGTCGGCATCGACCCGACGGGTGGCCAGGATCCCTACGCCGACACGGTCACCTGGGGGCAGGGGGCCCACATCTACAACTGCCACGACGAGGTACCGCCGGTCGAGACGGTGGCGGAGAATGCGACGGTGACGGTCTTTCTGCGCGCGCGCACCCTGTGGGGCTTCAAGCACAACAATGCCTACTGGGACGACGTGACCCTGGAGATTATCCCGTGACGCGTCCCTCAGCGGTGACATATCGTTACACTCATCTGCGAAAGGCTGCCACTGTATGAACGTGATTCAGGCCGTGATACTGGGCATCCTGCAGGGGGCCACCGAGTTCATCCCTGTGAGCAGCTCGGGCCACCTGGTCCTGGTCCCCTGGTTACTCCGCTGGGAGTCGCCCGGTCTGGCCTTCAACGCCGTAGCGCATTGGGGCACGGCCCTGGCCGTGATCGTCTACTTCTGGGAGGATTGGGTATCCCTCGTCGGGGCAGCGTTTCGGCCCCTGAAGGAACGGACATTCGGTGTGGCAGGGCGAGCTGCAGGGCGGGCCGGGACGCCGGTCTCCAACCCTGCTGAATCCGCCCATCGCTCTCTGTTTTGGCTCCTCGTGTTGGGCACCGTGCCCGGGGCGCTGATCGGTTACCTGCTGGATGACTTCTTCGAGCAGATGTTTGCGCGCCCGGTCGCCGCGGCGGGCTTCCTTTTGGTCACGGCTGCCCTGCTGGCCGGCTGCGAGCGCTGGGGACGCCGGGAGCGCGAGCTGGCGGATCTTCGTTGGGTCGACGCGCTGGTCATAGGCTTGGCCCAGGCCCTGGCCATCTTCCCGGGGATCTCCCGCTCTGGGGCCACTATTGCAGCCGGCCTGTTCCAGGGTACGAAGCGCCGACCGGCTGCTCGCTTCAGCTTCCTTCTGGCGACCCCGATCATCGTCGGGGCCGGTTTGCTCCAGGTCGTCGAGCTGGCTCGCACGGGCGGGCTGGGGGCCCAGGCGCCCAGTCTGATCGCCGGGCTCGTGGCGGCGGCTGTGATCGGTTTTGGGTGCATCCATTTTTTGCTCCGTTATCTGGAGCATCGCCGTCTCTACCCGTTCGCTGTGTACTGCCTGCTGGCGAGCGTCTTCTCTCTGTTCTGGGCGTGGTTCCGCTAGAAACGTCGCCCGGTCGCCAGCCGGCGCTGCCGCCGCGGGGGAGCTACCCAGAGAGTGAAACACAAGATCGAGGAGGATGATGAACATTTACAGCCTGACGGAGATAGAGCAGAGGGAGCTGGTGCCCGGGGCAGAGGTCGGCTTCGTGCACTGCGAGAGTATGACCCTGGCCTACTGGCACCTGGAGCCCGGCGCGTCGGTCCCCGAGCACGCCCACCCTCACGAACAGGTGGTCAACGTCATCGAGGGGATCTTCGAGCTGACCGTGGACGGGGAGACCGCCCGACTGGAGCCTGGATCGGTGGTGGTCATACCTCCGGACGCAAGCCACTCCGGGAACTCTGTGACCGAGTGTCGGATCATCGACGTCTTCCACCCCGTGCGCGAGGACTACCGGTGATTCCTGGCCTGGAGCTGGCCCTCTGGCGCCGATTTCTGCTTCTGGTCATGGTACCCCTGGCGGCAGCTTGTGCACCTCAACCGGTGGTGGTCACGCGAGAACCTGTCATCCTGCAACTGGTTGCTGCGGATTCGTGTGGGCCCTTGGCCGCACGGGCGGCCGAGGAGTACGGGACCGCCCATCCCTGGGTCACCGTGCACTACCGGGTCTTCAACACGGAGCTGGCGGAGGAGGTGCTGAGGGAGGGCGGTGCCGACGTGGCCCTGCTCAGCTGGATGGCCGATCCGGAGGGGACGGGGGGAACGTTGTGGACCGAGCGGATGCGCCGTGATGGGGTCGCCGTGATCGTCCACCCCGAGTCGGCCATACTCGAGATCGGGCTGGGCCAGCTGCGCGACCTCTTCGCCGGCCGACTCCAGGACTGGGGCGGCGACCCGGTCATCGTGGTGAGCCGAGAGGATGGCTCGGGAACCCGGGCTGCGTTCGAACGCGTCGTGCTGGACGGCGTGAGCCCGACGCTCAACGCGGTGGTGATGCCCTCCGGCGCAGCGATGATCGATTACGTGGCCGGTACACCCGGTGCCATAGGTTACGTCGCCCTGGCGCACATCGATAGCCGGGTGCGGGTCTTGCCCGTGGACGGTGTCCTGCCGACCCGCGATGCCATCGACGCGGGGACATATCCGCTCTGGCGCCAGCTGTTCCTTGCCAGCAATGGGGAGCCCGCGGGCGAAGCGCGGGAGCTTGCCCAATGGCTGCTGGCGGAAGGCGCTGTCGAGCTCCCCGTACTGCGCGGGGGGCCTTGAGCATGACGCGCGGCACCGCTGGGCCTCGCCCCCTCGTCCATCGTCCGCTGGCTGCCGGACGAATCTGCTGAGCGCCCACAACGCTTTCGGCATCAGATCACAGGAGGTGGCATATGGAGCCTGATGAGTTGGAGTTGAAGCAGGCCCGCGAGCGATGGGCAGACACCACTCTGCAGCGCTCTCTGGAGCGCTACCCCGAGCGAGCGGACCGGTTTATCACCACGTCCGGTGAGCCGGTGAGGCGGCTCTACACGCCGTTGGACATCACGGGTGATTACTCGAAGGCCCTGGGGTTCCCCGGCGAGTACCCCTTCACCCGCGGCATTCACCCCACTATGTACCGGGGCCGTCTGTGGACCATGCGCATGTTCGCGGGGTTCGGCACAGCGGAGGAGACGAACCGGCGCTTTAAGTACCTCTTGGAGCAAGGTCAGACGGGTCTTTCTGTGGCCTTCGACCTTCCGACCCTATATGGCTATGACAGCGATGCGCCGGAGGCCGAAGGTGAGTTCGGGAAATGCGGCGTGGCCGTCTCCTCGCTGCGCGATATGGAGCTCCTCCTCGACGGCATCCCGCTCGGCGAGGTGACCACCTCTATGACCATCAACAGCCCGGCGGCCATCATCTGGGCCATGTACATTGTGGCTGCCGAGCGCCAGGGCGTGCCGATGCACAGGCTGGGTGGTACCATCCAGAACGACATCCTCAAGGAGTATATCGCTCAGAAGGAGTACATCTTCCCGCCGGAGCCTTCCATGCGGTTAGTGACCGACACCATCGAGTTCGGGAGCCGGGAGCTGCCCCGGTGGAACACTGTTTCGATCTCGGGTTACCATATCCGTGAGGCGGGGTCGACGGCGGCCCAGGAGCTGGCCTTTACGCTGGCGGACGGGATGGAGTACGTTCGCTGGGCCCTCGATCGTGGGCTTGACGTCGACGCCTTTGCGCCGCGTCTGTCCTTCTTCTTCAACTGCCACAACGACTTCCTGGAGGAGATCGCCAAGTTCCGCGCCTCTCGGCGAATCTGGGCCCGGGAGATGCGCGAGACCTTTGGGGCCGAGGAGGAGCGTTCCTGGTGGATGCGGTTCCACACGCAGACTGCGGGATGCTCCCTCACCGCTCAGCAACCCGAGATCAACGTCGTCCGGGTGGCGATTCAGGCCCTGGCCGCGGTCCTCGGCGGTACCCAGTCCCTCCACACCAACAGCATGGACGAGGCCCTGGCTCTCCCCAGCGAGCAAGCGGTCACTGTGGCTCTCCGCACCCAGCAGATCATCGCCCATGAGAGCGGGGTGTCCAACACCGTCGATCCGCTCGGCGGATCCTACGCCGTGGAGGCGCTCACCGACCGTATGGAGGAGCTAGTCTACGACTACTTCGAGAGGATCGAGGCCCGCGGCGGAGTCATCCCCGCGATCGAGCGGGGTTTCTTCCAACAGGAGATCGCCGATGCCGCGTACCGCTATCAGCGGGAGGTTGACGAGCAGAAGCGTGTTGTCGTCGGCATAAACGCTTACCAAGAGGATGAGCCGCTTCGCATCCCCCTCCTCAGAATGGATCCGGCAGGGTACGAGACCCAGTGTGCCCGCCTGAAGCAGGTACGGGATGACCGGGACAGCGGCGCCGTGGGACAGGCCCTGGATCGGCTGCGTATAGCAGCCCAGGGCACGGAGAACACCATGCCGTACATCCTCGATGCCGTCCGTGCCTACGCCACGCTTCAGGAGATGATGGATGTCCTCCGCGAGGTGTTCGGGCTCTACCGCGAGCCGACGATCATCTAGAAGCCCAGCCGGAAACTCGGTGGTGCGAAAACATCTCAGCCAAGAGACCCACTTTGGATGCAGAACAGGCCCAGAATAGGGCTGGCGCCCCACACGGAGGCAAGAACCGGCGTTTAGATAGATCGGATGACCCACCACCGTGGGCTGAGGGGTGTTATCGGCCAGGCCTCTAGGCGCAGACCGGGCAGTTGGCCGTCGGGATCGATGCGCTTTATCGGGGACACCGGCGGCCAACTGCGGTGGGTCGGCTAGTTCATGATCTGAGACAGCTCGTACAGCTCGGGATCGATCTCCTTCTGATAGGCCACCGCCTCGTCCAGCGCCATCAGCTTGGCGGCGCTCTCGACCCAGCCGACCATGTTGCCGGTGTTCCCCTCGATCAGATTCCTCACCGCAGCTGCCCCGAGCCGCGTGGCCAGGATACGATCGAAGGCCGTCGGAGCGCCGCCTCGCTGCACATGGCCCAGTCGGGTGACGCGGATGGAGAAACCCAGCTCCTCCTGCCGATCCCGTAGCCGCTCGACTA
>SKLM01000352.1 GCA_007123205.1 Thermoflexales bacterium | reverse complement strand
GCACGCGGCTTAGCTTCGCACGCGGCTTAGCTTCGCACGCGGCTTAGCTTCGCACGCGGCTTAGCTTCGCACGCGGCTTAGCTTCGCACGCTGGGCAAGGGCAAGGCATCGGACCGCAGCGGCGTGACGCCACTCCGCTCCGCTGCGTGGCTAACTACGAGCAGAGATTCCGTCCGGAGTTTCTTCCATTCAGGGCGGTGCGCCACGCGCACCGTGGGTATTCTCAGAATGACAAGAGCGGTGGTGGCACCTTTGCCGATGTGCTGGACCAGACGAGTGCTGCAAAGCTCAACTCCTCAGCAGGGCAAGAGCGGTGTTGGATCTAGGCAGTGAACTCCACTGCGCCCAGAGTGTGCTCGGCGTGGGCCGCCATCTCATCTAGCTTCTCCAGCACATTCGCTGGCAAGGGGTCCGGCTGGTGGCTGCCCAGTACTTCACGGGCTGCCTGGGTTAGAACCTCACCGTACGTGCGTCCCCCTTTCGCCCTCCACGTCTCTGGTTCATCGCGGTTCAAGTGCCGGGGAAACCACTGTTCGGCGCGGAAGTGCTGATACGTGTGATCTGCCCCCAGGTAGTCGCCACCCGGGCCGATCTCCCGCATGGCCTGCAAGGCCAGAGTCTCTGGCGTCATCTCGAACCCTCGCAGCACCCGCTTGACGAAGCTGATAATCTCATCAGACATCAGGATTGCCGCCGGATTGCCCAGCAGCCCTTGCCCCAGATAGCCCGCATCGTGGATAAGATTGGCCCCATCCAGGGCGGAAAGGAGCGTGGAGATGGCGTGCTCCAGGGCCGCCTGCGCATCGAGGGCGTGCGAGTCCGCCCCTACGGTCGACCACCTCGGCAGGTCATAACTCTCGTACAGCTCGGCGAACGCCGAGTTCGTCAACTGGAGCTCGGGGGCACCATAGGAGCAGATAGAGGTTCTCATATCCAGGGGCGGCAGCGCCAGCCCGGAGATGATAGGGGCGCCCTTGCGCTTGAGCTGATGGAGCACGAGACCGCTCAATGCCTCTGCGTTGGCCTGCACGATGCCGCCAGCCAGAGTGACGGGCGCGCTGCCGCCGAGCATGGCGGCGGGCGTATAGCAGATGGGGACCTGTTCCTCCGCGCACAGCAGCAGTTTACTCACCGCCCCATGGGAGTGGCGCAGGGGCGGTGTCGGCTCGGAGTAGTGGATCAAGAAAGGCTTCTCCCGGCGCAACACCTCTCCGCCCGCCACCACGCCGGCCATAGCGATGATCACGGAAAGGTCCTCCTTCCCGGCTGCTGTGAAGAAGATCGGCTTTGTGGAGTTCTCGAGTTGGGCCTTCACGCATTGGATGTACATCGTATTCGTCGGCACATCGTGGGGCAGGGCAAACGAAGCGATGAAGTCGATATCCCGGCAGGAGTCCGCTACCCGGGCGGCATTGACCACATCCTGGAGCACCGAATCGCGCACCTCTCCCGTCTCCAGGTCGACGGTAGAGATGAGATCGGTCCCCAGCCCGAAGTGGATGTGACGTCCCCCGAGGCGCATGGCCTCCTCACCCCTCCGATCGTAGATGGTGAGACGCGAGGGGGCGCTCCGCATGCACTCTTCCACCAGCCAGCCGGGGATGGAGAATTCTTCGCCATCCAGCCTGCGACACCCAGCATCGGCGAGGAGCTGCTGCCCCTCTTCGTGCTGGACCATCACGCCCCTGGTATCCAAGATCTCCAGAGTTGCCCTGTGGAACGCCTCGATCTGATCCTCGGTCAGCAGCCGATAACGAGGCCGGCATTGGACACTGTTACCACCGTTCACTTAGTCCCCCTTCTATCGAGTGAGCCACCATCGCCTGCGGCCTGCGCTGGCAGGTGCTCCTGACATCGCCGCGCCGTGTGTCCACCAACCAAACCACCCAGTCGGTCTCACACTGCAAGCCTCCTTGTCGCAGGGCTTAGGGTCCCCCGGGACTGCTGCCTGTACCTCTCTGCCCCCCGTCGATTCCGTCACCCATCATCACTTTCCAGGAACGCGGGGAGAAGGCGCCCCACGGCGCTCCATCGGCCATTCTCACCGAGACACGGAGATCAGATTCCGGCCTCTGTGATTCTACCCATCTCACCGATGGCGAGGCCCCTGATGCTGAGGGTCCAGGGAGCCGGCAGGACGCTCCGTTCATCCCCAGGGCCCTCGCGGTCGTATGCTACTCGGGAGCAGCGGCCTCCCTCCCGTGGTTGCTGCCTTCCGCATTGGGCTGAGCTTCTCGGTCCTCCCGTGCTTGAGGACCGAGAAGCATCAAGCTGTTCAGCAATCTGGCACGAGCCAGCTGCGGGCGCGCTAGGCCCTTCCGATCAGTGCTCTTGCGAGATCGGCCGCGGCTGCCGCGTTCGCCGCGTACCCGTCGGCGCCGATTTCGTCGGCAAACCTCTGGGTCACCGGAGCGCCGCCGACCATGACCTTGACCCTGTCCCTCAGCCCTGCTTCCTCCAGGGCTTTCACCGTGTCACCCATCGCTCGCATGGTCGTCGTCAAGAGGGCCGACATCCCGATGAGATGGGGCTCCCAGCTCTTGATCTCACCAAGGAAGACGTCAGAATCGACGTCGGTCCCCAGATCTTTGACATCGAAGCCCGCACCTTCGCACATCATGCCAACCAGATTCTTCCCGATGTCATGGAGATCGCCCTTCACCGTGCCGATCAAGATCCTGCCCTTGCTCTCGATGTCAGCGCTGGTCAGGAGCGGCTGCACGATCTTCATGGACTCCTTCATAGCCTTGGCTGATCGCAGAACCTCCGGCACAAACATGTTTCCAGCCTTGAACTCGACGCCCACGTGATCCATACCGGGCATCAGCCCCTGATCCAAGATCTCCTTGGCAGTGAGCCCCTCGTCCAGAGCCTCCTGCGTCAGCTCCTCCATAACCTCCACATGCCCTTCAATCACGGCCTCGGCCATCCTCGCAAGTACATCGCTCATTGGAATCTCTCCTGTTCATCCTAGTTCTGTGCCGCTCCCTGTCTCTGCATCTGCTTCGCGGCACCCTCTCGATCTCTCTGCTGGCAACTACTCGAATACGGCCGGCCAGTGCTTGCTCCACCTCTCGATGAAGCTCCGTCAGCGCAACGCTGCCCTGGAAACCAGGCTCAGGCCCACGCAGCCTGCGACGGCCCTACGCCTCGAAGTGCAGATCAGCCAACTCCGCCTCGGCCCTGTGCACGATCTCGTCCAGCCGATCTTGAACCGACCGGGGCAGAGGCCGAGGCTCGTGCGTGGCCAGAATCTCAAGGGTCTTGTCAGTTAGCACCTCCTCGTATCTTTTCCCTCCTTTGCTCAGCCAGGTATCGGGATCATCGCGATTGAGCAGTTTCGGCTGCCATTGTTCCCGTCTGAAGTGCTCATACGTGTGGTCGTCGCTCAGGAAGTCCCCACCCGGCCCCACCCTGCGAATCGCGTCCACGGCCAGCCGCTCACGGTCCATCTCGAACCCGCGCAGCAGCCGCTTGACGAAACTGATGATCTCGTCGGACATCACGATGGTCGCCGGGTTGCTGAGCAATCCCTGACCGAGGTAGCCGGCGTCGTGGATCAGGTTGGATCCATCCAGAGCAGCCATTAGCGTCGCGATGGCGTGTTCCATCGCTGCCTGCTCATCGAGCGCGTGGGCGTCCGTTCCCACCGTGGACCAGATCGGAAGGTCGTAATAGTGGTACAGATCAGCGAACGCCGAGTTCGTCAGTCGGAACTCGGGAGCACCATACGCGAAGATGCCCGTCTTCATGTCCAGCGGCCCCAGAGCGAACCCGGTGATAATCGGAGCACCCTTGCTCTTGAGTTGATGCAGGACGATACCGCTCAATGCCTCGGCGTTGGCCTGAACCACTCCTCCCGCCAGCGTGATCGGCGTGCTGGCACCCAGCATGTCCCCCGGGGTGTAGCAGATGGGAATGCCGCGCTCGGCGCACAGGAATAGCTTGCTGAGGGCTCCACGGGAGTGACGCAGGGGGGCAGTCGGTTCCGAGTAATGGATCAGGAAAGGACGCTCCGCCAGCGCCTTCTCGCCGCCCGAAACGGCCGCAGCCAGCTCGAGGATAACGCTCAGATCCTCTCGCCCGGCCGCGGTGAAGAAGACAGGCTTGGTCGAGTTCTCCAGTTGGGCCTTCACGCACTCGACATACATCATATTGGTCGGAACGTCATGGGGGAGCGCCATGGAGGCAACGAAGTCGATGTCCTCGCAGTAGTCGGCCACACGGGCGGCGTTGGACACGTCACGAAGCTCGGAATCGCGCATCTCGCCGGTATTCAGATCATAGGCCGTTACCAGATCAGTGCCCAGCCCGAAGTGGATGTTGCGTCCCCCCAGCCGCATGGCCTCCTCGCCCTCCTGGCTGTAGATCGTGATCCGCGAGGGGGCGCTACCAATCGCCTCCTCCACCAACCAGTTGGGAATCTGAAAGACATCACCCTCCTTCGCGCGACACCCGGCTCCCTCGAGAAGCCTCGCTCCTTCCTCGTGCGCCACCCGCACCCCGATCGTCTCCAGAACCTCCAGACTGGTGCGGTGAATCTCCCGAATCTGCGACCCAGTCAACAACCTGTACTGAGGCACGCATTGCGTCCGTAATCCGCTGTCCATGTCAGCCTCCTAATGTCTTTCGTCGCGAACACTGCCGTTGGTTGGCCACCTCAGGGAGCGTCAAGCACGCGCGGTGACCGCTGAGGACCATCTCGCCCGCCGGTCAGCCGCCCAGATAGGCTCTCTGTACTTCGGGATCCTGCAATAGCTCCTGTCCCGAACCCTGGTGTCGAATCCGTCCCAGTTCAATCACATAGGCCCGGTCCGCAATGGAGAGAGCACGGCGCGCGTTCTGCTCTACCACGAAAACTGTCGTGCCGTCCTCGTGAATCTCCTGAATGTGTCTGAACACTTCCTCAACTAACTTCGGTGCTAATCCCAATGAAGGCTCGTCCAGCATCAACAGATCCGGGTTCGACATCAGGCCTCGACCGATGGCCAGCATGCGGCGCTCCCCCCCGGACAGAGTCCCTGCTCTCTGCTTCCGACGCTGATCAAGGACAGGAAACCGACCATAGACCCGCTCGACCCTCTCCTCGAATCGTCCGTCGTCAGCCAGCCGATAACCGCCCATTTCCAGATTCTCGTGCACGGATAGCGAAGGGAAGATGCTGCGCTCCTGGGGAACGAAGGCCAACCCGCGCGCGCTCATCACGTGCGGGGCCTTTCCCGTGGTCTTCAGTCCCTTGAACAGCACTGTGCCGCCCCGGATGTTCGTCAGCCCGCAGATGCTGCGTAAGGTGGTGGTCTTTCCCGCGCCGTTTGCCCCGACCATCGTGACGATCTCACCGACTTGGATGTCCATCGAGATCCCATGCAACACCTCGGATGCACCGTAGCCTGCCACCAGGTCTTGGATCTCGAGAATCGTGTCGCGGGAACCTGAGTTGTTGCCCTGCATGGTCACACTCCCAGATAGGCGTCAATGACGGCTGGATCGTTGCACACTTCGTCCGGGTCCCCCTCACAGATCTTCCGCCCGTAATCGAGCACAGCTATCCGATCGCAAAGGTTCATGATGACGCGCATGTCGTGTTCCACAACCAGGAACGTCTTACCCTCTTCCTTCCGAAGATGGCGGACATAGTCGAGGATCTGATCAACCAGACTGGGGTTGATCCCCGATGTTGGTTCGTCCAGGAGGATTAGATCGGGATCTGTCATGAGGGCTCGGACAATCTCCACCATCTTCTGCTCGGCATAAGGAAGATCTCTACAGTACTCATCGGCGATGGACCGGAGGCCCACCACATCGAGGAGGCCGAGCGCGCGTTCAATCGCCTGCTCCTCCTGGCGGCGCACAACCGGCAGGTTGAGCATGCCCAGCAACAACCCCTCACCGCGCTGGTTCTTCGGACCGAGAAGGAGATTCTCCAGGACCGTCATTCTGCCAAACACTCGCACAAGCTGAAAGGTCCGAACGATACCCCTCTGAGCCACCTGGTCCGGGGGACGGCCCGTGATATCCTCGTCCCGGAAGAGGACTTGCCCCGCTGTCGGTTCCAGGAAACCGGTGATCATGTTGAAGGTGGTGGTCTTCCCCGATCCATTCGGCCCGATCAAGCCGAAGATGCTTCCCTCAGACACTGTGAAAGAACACTGGTCGACGGCACGGAGCCCTCCGAAATCCTTCGTGAGTTGCCTAACCTTCAACACGCTGGCGATACCTCCGATAGGTGACCTTCCGGGCGGGGATCAACCCCTCGGGCTTGAACAGAGTCATCACGACCAGGAGCATCCCGAACACGAACTGTTGCAGGGCGGCAGGGTTGATCCAGTCCGGGAGCCCCACGAATCGCAGCCCCTCCCGGGCAGCCACGAACACCACCGTAGCGAGTACGGTTCCGAGGTTGTTGCCAAGCCCCCCCAGCACGATGATGAGGAAGAGGAAGAAGGTCAGCCACATGACGAAACTGGACGGGTCGATGAAGCCAATGTAGTGGGCGAACAGACTTCCTGCCAGCCCCGCCATGGCTGCACCGATCACGAAGCTCCACATCTTGAAGCGGTCCACGTTTTTGCCGAGGGCCAGCGTCGCCCGCTGATCCTCGCGGATCGCCTTGAGCACGCGACCAAAAGGAGAGCTGAGCAAGCGCTGGCAGATCACGTACACCACGAGCAGGCAAATCGCGGCAAGAACCAAGTACTGCTCCGCCGTCCCGAACGTGAAGCCGAAGATGGATGCGGAGGGAATGCCGGGCAGGCCCATAGGGCCCCGAGTCACGGAGATCCAGTTCCTGAACACGGCCCGGGCGATCTCCCCGAGGCCGAGGGTCACCACGGCGAGATAGTCACCGACCAATCGCACGGTCGGGATGCCGATGATGTAGGCCACGATCCCGGCCAAGACCATACCAGCCGGCATCGCGACCACCCAGGGGATGCCGCGCATCGTCAACAGGGCCGAGGTGTAGGCTCCGACTCCATAGAAGGCGGCGTGGGCAATGCTGAAGAGGCCAGTCACTCCCAGAACCAGATTCAGGCTTAGCGACAAGATGCCGTAGATCGCGATGATTACCAGAAGATGAACGATCAACCCATACGACGCAAACACAGTTCCACCCCCAATCCGCTACACCACAGTCGCATCTTCCGGCTTACCCAGGAGGCCCGCGGGCCGGACAAACAGCACCAGTATGAGAATGACGTACGCGATGCTGTCCTTCCACACGGGAGAGATGTACCACGCACCGAGGTTCTCGACGATACCGATGATGAAGCCACCCAGGATGGCCCCGTAGACGTTGCCGAGGCCACCGAGGACGACGGCGGCGAAAGCCTTCACCGTGATCATAAAGCCCATGGTCGGCTGCAAGTTGGTCTCCATTCCGATCAGGACACCGGCCGCCGCTGCCAGGGCCGAACCGATGGCGAAGACAGCCGCAATCACCAGGTTCCCATTGATCCCCGATATCTCGGCCAGCAGCAGATCATCGGCGATCGCACGAATGGACTTGCCCAGCTTGGTGAACGTGAGCAGGAAGTAGAGCCCGAACATAAAGGCGAAACTGCACGCAATAATGACGGTCTGAACCAGCGTGAGGTATACCGGGCCGATCTGGAACGTGCGCTGCATGGGCAACCTGAAGGAGCGGATCTCCGCCCCTAGCAGCATCATGACGGAGGCGTCCAGGGCAAAGGAGACCGCGACCGAGGTCGTCAGTGAGGCCAGCTTGGGGGACGCGCGCAAGGGGCGGTAGGCCAGTCGTTCCACCAAGACGCCCAACAGAGCCGTAAGAGCCATCGAGAGCAGAAACGCCGGTATGATTGGTATGCCCCCCAAGGAGAACAGAACGAAGGCGATGTAAGCCCCAACCATCGCGATCGAGCCGTGGGCGAAGTTGATGAATTTGAGTGCACCGTAGACCATGCTGTAGCCGATGGCCGCAAGAGCGTACGTTCCCCCCGCGATCAGGCCGTTGACCAGTAACTGAGCTGCTATTCCCATAAAGGTTCCCTCCCTGCCCTCTTCGCACGTCGTCTGAGGCAGAGCCGATTAGAGCGCTTCGGACTCAGGGTCGCCTGGAGCGATCCGGCCGGCAACGCATGCGAGTTGCTCTGCTGGCGTCCTCTCACCATACCCCGATCCTGCGGTAGCGGTGACGGGCACCAACGGACTGTGGTCGCCGGTGCGCTCCGCCTTCCGGCGACCACAGTCGCTATCTTCCCTGCACTCGTTGTTCAGACCGCCTACCTCTCGTAGACAGTCCACTCACCGCCCTCGACGATCACCCATTCGTAGAAACCCATCGAGATACCGTACTCGTCGAAGGCCTTGGGGCCCGAGGGTCCCACGTAGTCCGCGGCCACTTCGAACAGGGCCTGCTGGATGCCATCGGCGGTATAGCCACCCCTCTCGATGGCGCGGGCTACCAGCATCATCGTGTCGTAGGCGAAGTCGGCCCAGATGGTCGGCTTCTCGTTGTACTTCGCGACGAAGGCCTCCTCGAAAGCTATGTACTCCTCGGTCTGCGTCGACCCGGCCCGCAGCCCCATGACGCCCTCGGAGGCGTCTCCGGCCAACTCGATGACCTCTCTCGCCACCATTGAGACATCGGTGACCCACTGGACGTCCATCCCCAGCTCATCCGCCTGTCGAAGCACCACGCTGCCCTCGGCCACGTGATCGACGATGAAGACCACCTCCGGGTTCGTTTCCCGCACCCTCAGGATCTCGGTGCGGAAATCGGAGCCCCCGACATCGAAGGGCTGCGCAATGAGTATTCGCCCGCCAGCCGCCTCAAAGGCCGCCACGAAGGTGTCCTTAACGCCGATGCCATAGTCGTTGTTCAGGTACATGACCGCTGCCTCATCAACGCCGAGGTACTCGGCCACCCTGACCCACTCGGGACCCTGTGCCACATCGGATGCCATCGCCGAGAAGAAGTAGGGCCCACAGTCCTTCAGGGTGGGGGCCGTGGAGATGCTCGAGATCTGGACTACGCCCCGCTCGTTGGATCGAGGGCAGATGCTCAAACTCAGTGTGCTGGAGCCCGAACCGAGTATCACGGGCACCCGATCGCTCTCGATCAGCTTCAGCAGCGCTGTCTGCGCCGTGGCAGCGTCGAGACGGTCGTCCTCGTAGATCACCTCCACGGGCACGCCGTTGATCCCGCCCTC
>SKLM01000392.1 GCA_007123205.1 Thermoflexales bacterium | reverse complement strand
TCGGGCGAAGGGGTAACTTCTCCGGGCCGGGCCTGAATGCAGAGAGCCTCATAGAGGCCGAAGGCGTCCATCTGGTGTACGACCGCGGGGGAGTCTACATTCTGCAACTCTCGCGTCCCGGCTACTAGAATGGTGGATACGGAGAACCGCTGCGTAAGACGGCTATTTCGGGCGTGCTCGACTTGCCATCGAGCCTGGGGGAGGATTCGTGGTTGGGTCGTAGCCCATCGGGCTGATTTGGCTTGCGTGCTCTGTGTTCTCCTCGTTTCGACCGGATTTCTTGCACCGGCTTTGCGCCCTGGCTACACCCTGCTTCCCCTTCAGTGGGTGTCGCGACTGCTCCCCTGGTCCGAGTACATAGATAGTCCTCTGCAGAACACCACGCTCGGCGATCCCTTCTTTGCGTTCTACCCGCGCCGGCAGTTCTTCACCGAGGCCGTCCAGGCCGGTGATCTGCCTTTCTGGAATCCCCATATGCTGGGCGGATACCCCGCTGTCGGCGACACCAATGCCCAGACTTTCTATCCATTCAACTGGCTAGCCGCTCTCTATCTCTCACCGGCTCGTTCCTTCTCCATCCTGGCCTGGTTTCACTTGTCGCTCACTGGTCTCTTGATGTTTGGCATGTTGAGATCGCACAGACTGCGCAGCAGCAGTAGCTTGTTGGGTGCGATCTCATGGATGCTCAGCGGCATTCTCGTCGTCTGGTTGGAGCATCCGCACCGCTTGAGTTCCTTCGCTTGGCTGCCCGGCCTATTCTGGGCGTTCCATATCGGGAATCGGCGTCGCAAGCCAGCATTCTCCGTCCTGGCAGGTCTGACAATGGCGCTGATGATCCTTGGGGGACAGCCGCAGTATGCCGCCATAGGCGGGGGTCTTCTCAGTGTCTATGCCGTAACTAGCTCCCTCGAAAAGGACAAAGGGGTGTGGAACTGGGACCGGTGGCCTCTGGCTTCATTGGGCATCACGGCTGCGATAGGCGTGGGACTCGGTGCGGTTCAACTGCTGCCGACATATGAGTTCACCCTGCAAAGCCATCGCGAACCGCGTTCTATGGACTTCTGGTTATGGTCCGCGTTGCCGCTCCGCCATCTCAGCACATTTTGGTTACCCAATCTCTTTGGCTCCGCCGAGGTGAGCAAGTACCCGTACTGGGGCAAGCTGAACTATGTGGAATACACCTTCTACTTTGGTGTCTTTTCCTGTCTTCTGAGCATGCTGGCGCCCGCACTGAACCGCAAGAACAAGATCGCGTGGCTCTGGAGCGGGACTCTCGTCCTGACGGCGTTGGTAGCTGTGGGTAGTCCGTTAGCTCATCTGGCTCGGCTTGTGCCGGGAATGACATACTTCTCACTGCATCGCATGATGTCTCACACACCGTTCTTGGGCAGCTGGCTGGCCGCAGTGGGATTCGATGCTCTGGCTAAGCGCCAGGATTTTCGACACGCGCCGTGGCTTGTCGCCAGCACTTGCGTTCTGATTCTGGGTAGCGGAATTGTCCTGTACGCTTGCCGTCTGGAGGTCCGCCACCATTGGGACGGCATCACCCCTGAACTGCTGCGACAGGCTGGCCTCCTGGCGGTGGGGCTCGTCGGTGCCCTCCTGATCGTCAAGCGACACCCAGTGGGCAGCGTGCTGATCCTGTTGGTGGTCACCACTGACCTGTTCCTGTGGGGACGGACTTTCAACCCTGTCTCTAGTCTCGATCTACTCTATCCGGACAACCAGGTGACTGACTGGCTCAAACAGGACGAGGGAGTCTTCCGCGTTCTGCCTCTGCAGAATGACGAAAGGGTGTTCGGAGAGAATGTGCTCTCGGTGTTCCATATCGGGACACCCGATGGTTACCTCGCGCTGACTCTCCGGCATCACAAGGAGTTGATGTACGCTATCGCCCCCTACTTCGATGAAGAGGCTCGGCGTTTCGAAGGCCCTCACATCAACTCGATCGTAGCCCGGAGTTTCAAACCCCAGCACGGTGTACTGAACGTCAAGTATGTCCTATCCAGCCTGCCTCTTCCGGCGTCTCAGTTGCGTAGGTCGTGTGTATGCCAGGGAGTACACGTGTACGAGAACTTGGGTGTGCTGCCTCGTGCATACGTGGTCCATCAGGCCGAACTATTGTCCAGAGATGCGACGCTGGACAGGCTGGGGTCGCCAGATTGGGATTTCCGCGAGACTGTCTTGCTCCCCGAGAGTTGTGCAGTGGAGCAGATCGAGGCTCTTGGAGGGGGCGGCACAGACGAGGCCACGCAGGTGAACATCGATGAGTATCGCCCGAACCGTGTTCGGCTGACGGTATCCCTGCAGCAGGCGGGGTTCCTGGTGCTGGCGGATCCATACTGCCTCGGATGGCAAGCTTCCATCAATGGGCAGCCTGTCGATATCATCCGGGCCAATCACGCGCTGCGTGCCATATCCCTGGAACCTGGGCACCACCACATCGAGTTTGCCTTCCTTCCAAGGTCGGTAATCCTAGGACTGGTCGTAGCGGCCGTCACTGTCATCTTTGCACTGATCGTGATGGTGAGTCCTCGATGTCGATTAGGCAGCTCCAGAGGCCGCAGACCGGCGAAAGGCGCCAGGCGGTAGTAAACGTCGAACCCGCTGAGGATCCCATCCAGGTCGGCGTGGCTTGCCCGAACCGGTCCTGCTGCGGTGGCTCGCTGTCCCTTCGTGCCGTCTGGTGTCTCGAATGGATGCCCCTGAGCGGCAGCTCTCACTCAGCTGCTTCCAACGACCGTGGATATCAAGGTCCCATCGGCGATCTGGTCGCCTCGCAGCCCCATTGGGCGTCTGAGATTGACAGGGCTCGCTACCCCGTCTATCATGCTGTCGTTGGTGAACAGGGATCAACCCCGGGCCATGAGGCCCCGGGTAGCCGGAAGGCGGCGACCGAGAGAGGTTTGAGTCGTCTAAGGGGAGAGCTCGGTTTCAGCTCCGCAATCTCCAGGGAGGAGCGAAACCAGTCGGTACCCCGGTTGCCTAACCAAGCATCGGCCCTGAGCGAATGGCGCAATAGTTTCTATCACCAAGGACCCGTGGGAAGTCGGTCCTCTTACTTGGAGATGACCGGCTGAGGAGAAACCAACGGCTGGTGTGTCAGGTAACCTGGATGCCCATCGTGACGACAGGACGGTACTTTGGTAATCCGCGTGAATGGGATGCGCGTCGGCAGGCTGCGGAACCGGCGCGGGGCCGACCTGGTCGGTGTATGCCGGTGTCGCACTGTTATCGCCTCATAGGCCATCGGAAGCTTAACCCGGGCTGCAGGAGCTGGGCCACACCGGAGTCCGAGTGAGCGCTCTTCGGGCGGACGTGTCATCGTGAAACCCCGTGTCCTGTTCATATCAGGCCGCGAAGTGGACTACATCCGCAACCGCGTCCTGCTTTCTGCACTGAGAACAGGTTTCGAGGTGGACACGGGTACCGCCGTTGCGCCTGGCACCCCGTTGCGGATGATCTGTGGCTTGCTGCGGCTCGCCTCGCGACGCCCGCACTACGACGTCTGCTTCGTCGGATTCTATGGTCAGCCGCTCGCTGTCGCCCTCTCCTACCTGCAACGCAGGCCCATTCTGTTAGACGCTTATGTCTCCACCTACGACACGGTGTGCCAGGATCGCCGCTGGGTCCCGGCCCGGTCCCCTGGAGGTCGCCTTGCCTTCTGGCTTGATCGCCACAGCTGCAGACGTGCAGCCCACGTGATCACAGATACGAGGGCCAACGCCGACTACTTTGTGGACACTTTCGGCATCCCAAAGAGCAAGGTCTCGACCGTCTACGTTGGCTGTGACCAGGCACTGTTTTACCCCCGGGACACGCGGGCCGCCGGCGATGCACCTTCTGAGGTCTTCTACTACAGCTCGTTCCTTCCCCTGCACGGGACCGACGTCATCATCGAGGCCGCTGCCCTGCTTCGCCACCGATGCGACATCCACTTCACCGTTGGCGGGGACGGACGAGGTCGCAAGGCTGCACAGAAAGAGATCCAGAGACTTGGCTTAACCAATATCGAGCTGGTCGGTTGGATCCCCCTGGATGAGCTACCCGAGTACATCAGCCAGGCTTCAGTGTGCCTGGGGGGCCATTTTTCGACCATCCCTAAAGCTGCGCGGGTGATATCGACGAAGACCTTCCAGTTTATCGCTATGCGGAGAGCCACCATTGTTGGCGAGAACAGGGCCACTCGTGAGCTCTTCGATCCTGGGGAGCACGTCTACGCCGTCCCCATGGGTGATCCGGAGCCCTTGGCCAGGGCTATTCGCCTTCTTGTTGACGATGATGAACTAAGACAGCACATCGCGCAGAGGGGCTATCAGCGTTTTCAGGAACGACTGACCATGGGTGTTCTTGCACAGGAGGTGGCGGCGACAGTGGAGAACGCACTATGCGGGTCTGCCTTTTGACACTCGACTTCCCGCCATTCCGTTCGTCGGGCCTGACCATCTATGCGGAGAAGACGGCTGCCGGGCTCGCTGAGCGTGGGCACGCCGTAACCGTGGTGGCGTCCCAACGACCGAGGTCTGAGCAAGTCGAGGACACTCCTCCGCCGGAACCTATCTCGGTGGTGCGCGTCCCCATCGGCCGCCTGGATTGGATCGGTTTCGGATGGCAGGCCGCCAGATACCTTTCGAGGTACGGCGATGACTTCGACGTCATCCATTTCGCCGATGTCCATTTCGCCTATGCATACCGTGGTTCCTATGTCGCCTCGGCCTTCCAGTCTTTCCGGCAGCGCCTCACCAGCCATCACGGTCGCCCGTATCGCACGGGTCAGCGCGATCTCGTCTTCCGGCTGGTCTACTACAACGCAGCCCGTTGGCTGATGGAAGGCCCGGCTGTGCGGCGGGCTCGGTATGTACTCGTGTCCAGCCGGGCGACCAGGCACGAGTTCATCGCCCATTACGGCCTGGAGCCAGACCGGACCAGCCTGGTCTATCCCGGCATCAAGGTGGATCGATTCAGCAAGCTATCGGGGCGGACCGAAACGGCAGAGCGATTGGGATTGGCAGGTGATGTGCCGACCTTGCTCTATGTCGGTTTCTCGACACCCCGAAAAGGGGTAGAATACCTTGCGCAGGCATTGAGCGTGATGGAGACACCCGCTCAGCTGATTATGGTCGGCAAGTGGGAGGAAGAATACCAGGAGTCCTTCGTCAACAGGCTGGGCGATGCCCGTTCAAGGGTCTACATCACGGGCTATGTGCCCGATGCCAAGCTGCCCGATTACTTCGCAGTGGCCGATACCTTTGTGTTCCCGACCCTTCTTGAGGGATTCGGCTTCCCGTTGGTGGAGGCTATGGCGGCAGGGGTCCCCGTGGTAACAACGACGGGCGGCTCTGCCAGTGAGATCGTGGGCGAGGCTGGTCTGATTGTGCCGGTTGGCGATAGCCTTGAGCTGGCTGCCGCGCTGGACCGCGTTCTCACCGAGCCAAATCTCGCACGCAGATTGGGTCAAGCGGGTCGAGTCAGGGCTCGCGCGTTGTTCGACGAACGTCGAGTGGCTGCTGACATCGAAGCGATCTACGATCGCCTTGCGAGATAGATGGGGCGACATCAGCCGAGAATCCCAAGTACGCCCACCACGAGGGGACTCGTGAGCGGGTCAGTCGCCGAAATCATGATCAATGAAGCTTTGCCCGCGGGGTTCGAGTCTGTCGTGTGTGACCATTGTGGCAGCTCCGAGTCCCTCCTCTATGCGGAGTTGAGAGACTGGCTCTGCGGATTGCCCGGAGTGTTCCGGATGGTGCGCTGTGTCCACTGCGGGCTGCTGCGGCTGGATCCGCGTCCGGACTCGGCGACCATCGGGAGGTACTATCCAACCGCGTACGAACCGTTCGCGAATCCCAGCACTCCCCGGGGCGGGATCATCCATCGTCTCCAGGACTGGAGCCTGGAGTACGGTCTCCGGCGCCGCGTCCGTCTCGTGGCGAGATTCCAGGCCGACGGCGAACTCCTTGATGTGGGCTGTGCCACCGGCCTGTTCTTGGCCGCAGCCCGCCGCCTGGGACGGTGGGAAGTCCAAGGGGTCGAGCCGAACAACAACGCTGCCCAACTTGGTAGACGGCAGCTAGGACTCGACATCAAGCGAGCGACCTTTGCCGACGCCGACTTCGGCAGCAGGAGCTTCGATGTCATCACGATGTGGGACGTATTGGAGCACTTGCATCATCCCACGGCAGCCCTCGAGAAGGCGTCGCAGCTTCTACGGGATGAAGGAGTGCTTCTTGCCCGAGTCCCTCATCTTGAGGGCATCGGCGCTCGGCTCTTTGGGCGCTACTGGGCCGGACTCGACGCGCCCCGACACCTCCATGTCTTTCCCCGAAACGTGCTCACGGATATGCTGCTTAAGGTCGGTCTCGTCCCCCTCTCGTGGCAGTGTTGGGGCAGCTACCACATCTTCGCCTTGAGCGTGCAGTTCTGGCTCCAGGCCCGCGCGGGCAGGGTGGTGCGGAACCTGCCGTGGCGAGCGATGTCGCGTTCCTTCCCAGTCCGAATCTTGACACTGCCTGGCTTCACGTTTGTCGACCGCGTGCTTGGGCGAGGATCGGCTGTGACAGTCGTCGCCCAGAGGCTGGATAGGGATGGGCTTGCCGGGCGCCGCAAAGGTCATAGACCTGCATCCGGAACCGGCTTAGGACAGCTATGAAAGCAGTGCTCGAAGTCCGCCACACCGAGGATCCTTCCACCCGCTGGAGCAAGGCGGCGTACGAGCAGATCTACCGCACCCACGAGATCCGGCACCCTGACTCTTTCTATCGGTGGCTGGTCAGTGTACTGGACGCTCCACCTGGCAGCCTGTTGATCGATGTCTCCTGTGGAGTCGGATCTCTGTCTCGGCTGGCGTCTCAGAGAGGCTTGCGAGCCTATGGGGTCGACTTCTCGCAGGTTGCGCTGCAGACTGCTCAGCGAGTGGCCCCGTGTGTCGACTGGGTTGCCGGTGATGGCGAATCGCTCCCATATGCGGACCGGAGCTTCGACTACGTGACGCACATAGGCAGTCTCGAACATTATGCCTGCCCGGCCGCGGGAGCTCGAGAGATAGGCAGACTGCTAAGACCCGACGGCACTGCCTGCGTGCTCCTCCCAAACACCTTTGGCCTGATGGGGAACGTCTGGACGGCCTTGCGCACCGGTCGAACGTTCGACGACGGGCAGCCTATCCAGCGCTACGCGGCGCGCCTGGAATGGCAGGACCTTCTCGAGAGCGCCGGTCTCGTAGTCGCTGAGACACTGAAGTTCGAGAGTGCTCCGATCTACACGCTGAAGGATGTACGCTGGTATCTCGCCCGGCCGAGAAGCCTGATCCGGTTGCTGCTCGCTCCTCTGGTACCGATCAACTGGGCTAACTACTTCGTGTATCTGTGCCACAAGGCATCCGGTGTTGGCTGAGAGCCTCTTGCAGACACTGCAGCAAGTACGGCACCGCCTGCGGAGACCCGTTCTGCGGCGTGTCATCGGAGCCAGCGTCCTGATCCTCTCGTTTGGCTATCTCGGACGGATACTGGCGCGTAACTGGAGCGATCTAGTCGCTCACGACTGGCAGATCGATTACGGCCTTGCCGTGCCTGCATTCGCCTGCTACTCGCTGGCGCTGGGGTCAGCCGTTCTGGGATGGACCTTGATCGTACGCCGGCTGACGCCGTCCACCCGCCTCCGAAAACACCTGAAGTACTACACCTACACCAACCTTCTGAAACACCTGCCGGCTCCTCTCTTGGATGTCTTCGGGCGTGCCTATCTCTACGAGCAAGAGGGAGTTGGCAAGTCGACCATGGTGACGGTCAGCCTTCTGGAATGGGCTGTGCTGATTCTTTCAGGCCTCGTAGTCTACTCGCTGACCTCACCCTTTCTCCCACTCTCGCCGCCGTGGGGCGCCCCTTGGATACCCCTGGGCCTGCTGGTCGTAGGGGCAGTGCTGATTCAGCCCAAAACCCTGCGGGCCGTATTGGGGTTGGTGGGCCGAGAGGATCTGCTCGTCTCTTTCAACTACGGCGATCTCCTCGGATGGCTGGCAGTCTACAGTGTGGTCTGGACCGTGGGAGGCGTGGTGCTGCACCTGGGCATCAACAGCATACACCCCCTTCCTTGGGAGCTCCTGCCAGCAGTCGTCGGAATCTGGGCTATCTCCGGCCTCGTGCCTACCTTGATGCTCGTCACCCCAGTTGGTCTGGGGCTTAAGGAGGTAACTCTCAGTGTCCTCTTGGGCCATCTCATACCACTTCCTGTGGCTGTTATCGTTGCTCTGCTGATGCGGGTGGTACTCATTCTTTTCGAGATCGTGTGGGGCCTGATTGGTCTGAACCTGTAGCTGCGATGTGGCTCGGTCTCGCAGTGGGTTGTTACACCCGCATCTGTCCATCTGAAGAGACCCAATCCTTGCTTGGTTCACAACCATCTCATCTCAGGAATTCGGACATCCTCGACGGCCTGTTCCGGTAGCCGTCGAGGAAGCCCATCAACTGAGGTTTGATCAAGCTCCAGTCCCGGGAGAACAGTGCCTGTACTGTCCTTGTCGCCGACTGGGTCACGAGGTAAAGGAGAGTGAAAGCCGGCAGGCAGCCATGGGGGTGCTTGCGATAGAACTGAGCCCTTCCCCACGCCTCCGCATAGCGCATCGCCGGCTTCTGCTGGCTGGCGCTCAAGGACACTTTATGCCACATCTCGGCTTTGGGATCCAACCAGATCCCGAATCCGGCCTGGCGGGCGCGTCGGCAGAAGTCGGCGTCCTCAAAGTACATGAAATGGTCTGTGTCGAATAGCCCAATGGTCTCAAATACTCGGCTGCGGACCAGCATCCCACAGCCAGTTACGTAGTCTACGGAAAAGGGCTCGCCGCCAGCCCTGGACAAAGCGCTCTCAGACAGCCTCAGCGGCATGGGAAGAAACCGATACTCCCGATCCCCAATGCGCCAGATGCGTCCCGGATCGTCGTAGTGCCGAATGACAGGTCCCACGATGCCCGCCGTCGGATGATCGGCTACGGTGCGGATCAGATGTCGGATCATGGCCTTGTCGATGATCGTATCGTTGTTCAGGATCAGGATGGAGTGGGCGCCGGCTGCCAAAGCCCTCTCCACCCCCAGGTTAACGCCTCCCGCAAAGCCGAGGTTCTCTTTGCTCTGCAGGATCTCGACGGTGTCACGCAGGCAGCGGGCGAATCGTTCCAGTGAGTCATCGGTAGACCCGT
>SKLM01000076.1 GCA_007123205.1 Thermoflexales bacterium | reverse complement strand
GCCGGCGGCACGATGGCGAGAGCGGTAACAGCCGCACCACTGGACCCGGCCAAGCGCAGGGCCCAGTCCGCCGCCCTGTGGTCCGATGATGAGCCCTGGACGATCAAGAGGACTCGCCTCAAAGGCTGCCGGGGACGATGCGCGACCAGCAGCGGAATCGAGAGGTGGTCTGCCGCCCAGTCTCTCCCAGTCTCCAACCAGTAGCGACCGTCGGATCCCCCGCCGCACGTTCCGCAGATCATCAACTCGTAGTCGTCTGTAGCTTGCTCGACGAAACCATCCAGCGTACTCCCGTCGGGGCAGTAGTCCACATCCGCGTCCAGTAGCTCAGCTACATACTCAACGTAGGGCTTGACCCCGTTTCCCAAGCAATTCGGGGACACCGAGACCAGTATATGCACATCACGTCGACCCATGTCTCTCCAGATCCGAGATAGCGCACGATCAATGGCCATCGCATCACCCTGGACGATGCAGAGCTCGGTACCCAAAGCACCGGTGACCGCCCTCAGGGCCTGCGTGTCGTTCGGATCCACCATCGCTACGGTCAAATGCTGCTCTGTTTCAGCTAGCGGCAACACACCATAGCGGAACGCCAGGCTGGGCGGCAGCCGTCTGGCAATATCCAGGTCTGGCTCCAGGTGATCCAACACCAGAGACTCAGCTGTAGAGGAGGCAGCTCCCGCCTTCGCGCTTTCGGTACTCATCTCATCAACAAGATACCACGTAGGGATCACAAATGCCATGATATGGGCATCACAATTCTGTGACAATGGAGCCAGCGTCACGAACTTGAGACATCGGGCTGCACGAGGAACGAATACAGAGCGTCCTGACCCGATTCGCTTGCTCTCGAGAACCGATTGCCGTACAATGCAGTCTGTCCATGAGTTCATGAGAGGCCGGAGGATGTGAAGCGTGCGCAAGATCAAACTTATGCTGGTGGAAGACCACGTCTTGGTGCGGGAAGGCACCAAGGAGATGTTGGACCGAGAAGAGGATATGGAGGTTGTGGCCGAGGCCGGGGATGGTGAGGAGGCTGTGCGGTTGGCCGCAGAACACGATCTGGACGTCATCATCATGGACATCGCCCTGCCCAAGCTCAATGGCATTGAGGCCACGAGGCGGATCAAAGAGAGCAATCCTGGCACAACCGTCCTTGTCTTGACAGCTTACGATGACGATGAGTACATCTTTGCTCTGCTGGAGGCTGGCGCCGCAGGGTACCTGCTGAAGGACGTCTCCACAGACGAACTGGTGGCCGGGATCCGAGCTGTGCAGGCTGGCGAGTCGATGCTCCATCCGGCCATTGCCCGTAAGGTCATCAACCGTTTCAGTCAGCACGTGAGGGAAGACGGCGAGGATAGCGATATCGAGGAGCTCACTGCCCGGGAGATGGAGGTCTTGCAGCTGGCTGGTCGGGGGATCACGAACCGCGAGATCGCGGAGCAGCTCTCCATCAGCCACCGGACCGTACAGGTCCATCTAAGTCACACCTTCAGCAAACTGGGAGTCAGCTCGCGGACCGAGGCTGTAGTTCACGCGCTGCGAAGGGGGCTGCTCACCTTCGAAGAGTTGTCTCAGGCAAGCTGACTCTTCACCGCCGGCGTCATCCATCGTCTGTTCCACCTCCGGGTTGGGCATCCCCGTCCCGATGCCAGTCAAAACGACCGAGATGGCTAGCAAGGATCGAACAACTGGGACAGCGAAGTCAGCAACCAACCAGTACAGGGAGCCTGTCATGCCTACTGTCCTCTCGAGAATGCGACGTCTTGGGAGCCTGATGTCTCCGCACCGGCAGTGGATCGTGCTCGCGATGATGGTCGGGATAACGGCCATCCACTACCTGACTCCCCACGTTCGGCCGCTGGTCCCCGGGGCCGATGTGCTCTTGCATCGACACGCCGTCGAGCGAGTCCTCTTCATCCTGCCTGTGGCCGCCGCCGCTTTCTCCCTTGGATCGACCGGAGGCGCCATCACCCTGGGCGCAGCGCTACTGATCATGCTGCCCCGAGCGCTTTGGATGTCCTTCCATCCGGCAGACGCCGTGGCCGAGACAATGGCTGTGGCGGTAGTCGGATGCTTCGTGCTCTGGACTGTCCAGAGCGATGAACGGGAGAGGACGCTCCACCACAGGGCCGTTGCCCGGATGAGGGCGTTCAACGCGGTCTGCTCTATCGTGGCTCGATCCCTGGACCTGGAGCAAGTTCTCACCGAAAGCCTCGAGAAGGTGCTAGAGGTCACCGACTTGGAGATCGGTTTGATGTACTGCTTGGACCCGAACACCGACGAGCTGGCGCTCCACGCTCACCGTGGTTTGGCAGCGACAACCGTGAACAGCCTGACGCGTGTCTGTTTGGAGGAGGGCCCATACGGACAGGTGGCCCGATCCGGAGAGCCCGTTGTTCTGGAAGGCCCTTCAGAGGACCATGGGACAGGGCCACTGACCGGCACAGACGATACACTGGGCGCCCAGATCGTCGTTCCCTTGACATCCAAAGGGAAGGTGCACGGGGTGATGGCACTGGGTTCACGCCAAACTCGAAAATTCCCCCCTGCGGATCGGCAGCTGATCTCCACCTTCGGCAGACAGATCGGCGTCGGGGTTGAGAACGCTCAGCTCCACCGAGACGTCGAGAGGCAGCTGCAGATCCAGCAGAGGCTGAACGAGGTGGCTGAAAGGGTCACCTCGGAGTTGGAGCTACACCGCGTCCTCCCAAA
Organism: Thermoflexales bacterium; assembly: GCA_007123205.1. Classification (GTDB taxonomy): domain Bacteria; phylum Chloroflexota; class Anaerolineae; order B4-G1; family B4-G1; genus SKLM01. Next base: position 6,491 of record SKLM01000076.1, on the reverse strand, counting down.
GGTACTCGAGATTGCTGAAGGGCTTATCGGAGCAGAGTGCGGCTTCATCGCCTTGTTCGACCCCGCGACCAAGCGGCTCAGGTATCCCTACCTGCACAATCTTCCCCAGAGTCTGACCGACGTGAGCGTCCCAGAGGGCGAGGGCATAGCGGGAGAGGCGATGACCACCGCAGCTCCCGTCAGTATCCCCGACTATCGGAACTACCCAAAGGCGGTGCCAGCGTTTGTGGACGCGGGGCTGGTGAGCGTCGTGGCGGTGCCCATCGTCAGCGGTAAACGATCGTTCGGCACCCTGGCCGCCGGCAGTCTTCACGAGCTCAAGAGATTCTCGTCGGCCGAGATATCATCCCTGGCCGGCGTAGGTCGTCAGGCTGGGATCGCCATCGACAACGCCCGCCTCTACGAGAACATGCGGTACTACGCCCGCCAGATCACCCAGGCCCAGGAGGACGAGAGGAAGCGTATCGCAAGGGAAGCTCACGACGAGACTGCTCAGATCCTCGTGGCACTCTCCCGCCGCCTTGACGCCCTCACGGCCTGGCCCGAGCTACCCTCTGACCCCTTCACGGCCCAACTGGACAGTGTACGAGAACTGACAACGGACGCCTTGCAGAGCGTCCGGCGCTTCAGTCACGATCTGCGTCCGCCTGTGCTCGATGATCTGGGCTTCGTGGCCGCCGTTCGTGGGTTGACGCGGAACCTGGAATTGGCCGGCGTCGACGCATCGGTTCGAGTGCACGGAACCCCGTACCGGCTGCCGCCCGAGGAGGAGTTGGTGCTCTTCCGGATCGCCCAAGAATCTCTCAACAACATCCGGTGGCACGCCGACGCTTCTCACGCTACGGTGGTGGTCTCGTTCCGCCCGAACAGGGTGCGGATGACCATCGAGGACGACGGGATAGGCTTCGATGTGCCGGAGGAGTTCGCGGACCTTCTGGCCTCCGGGAAGATGGGCCTTATTGGTATGCACGAGCGGGCACAGATACTGGGCGGAACGTTTGGCATCGAGTCGGTACCGGGCAGAGGCACCCGGGTTCTCGTGGACACACCCGTACACGCCAGGGACTAGACGATCCCCCGATAGGCGACCCACCACGCGACACCCTAATGGCACGATCCTCTTGGTCGGGGAAGACTCTGCCTCACACCCTAACGAGACGGAACGGCAACGTGGGACGAGTTGCCGATGGCTCTTCAGGCCGGGAAGCGCCCCTCGCTCCCGTGACCTCACTCGATCTCGATGCTGTCCAGCCGGAAGTCATTCCCTCCCTCGGCGACGACGCGCCCTGCCCCACACTCTGGACAGAGAAAGTCCCTGTGGCTCAAGGAGAACGTGTGTCCGCAACGGAGACAACGCAGCCGTCCCGGAACACGCTCGAAGTGCAACTCCGCACCCTCGGCGATGGTTTCTTTGCTGACGATGTCCCAGTAGAACTGGACTGATTCGCCCACGATGGAGGACAGCTCGCCGATCACCAGGTTGAGTCGGACGATCCGCTCGGCACCCGCTTCCTCTGCGTGGCGCAGGGCGATCTCCAGAACACTCTCGGTAACTGACAACTCGTGCATGACTCTGAGAGGCGGAGAGCCTAACCGGTCAACCCGCGCGCCCCTTGCCTCAGCCTTTGGTCACCACGTTCAGCCGAGACAAGAGCATGTAGGGCAACCGGATCCCCCCATAGACCCACTCGGACTCGACGCTCACAGCCGCTATGTCCTGCAGATCCTGGTAGATGTTCCCGGCAACGGACACATCCTTGACCCGGCCCACGATCTCGCCCCCCTCGATCTTGAACGCCAGGCTCAGGTTATTGGAGAACCTACCGCTGATGACGTTCCCCTGACCCAGCCCCAGCGGTGTCTCTACCAATAGCCCTCGATCGATTCCGGCGATGATCTCCTCCACAGGCGTCTTTCCTGCTCCAACAACCATGTTCGAGAAGGAGGGCGAGGGTGGGGAAAACAGACCCCGCTCTCCGTTTCCGGTGGGTTCTGTTCCGGCCAGAGCCGCAGTCTTGAGATCATAGACGAACCCCGTGAGCCGCCCCTGATCGATGAGAGCCTTTCGCCGGCGAGGTACCCCCTCATCATCGTGAGAACTGCTTCCAGGCCTTCCGTCGAGCGTTGGGTCGTCCAGCACCGAGAGTTTTTCGTCGAAGATCGGCTCGCCCGCCCGGCGTGCCATAGGCGAGATGCCGCGGTAGACATTCTTCCCGTCGAGGCCGTGAATCAGGGGCAGGGCCAACAGGGGAGCACCGGTGGGGGAGAAGAGAACCGGCATCTGCCCGGAAGAGAGCGTCGCCGATCGACGTCCCAATCGCAGTTTTTCGGCTATCCTACTGACGAAATCCCGGTACTCCTCGTCCAGTGCGGCCGTGCTGAAGTATTCAAACAGAGCGAGCACATCATCTCCGCGGACGCGCTCCACCGCCACCATAATCGAGAGGGGTGACTTCCTCACCACGACCTCGGCTCCCGCGCTGTTCCGCAAGGTGCTCTCCCGCACCCGGCGCGTGAGATCAACATTGACCATTGCAGACTCATCCGCTTCCAACACGGCCTCAATGATCTCCTCCCCCATCTCGATCAAACGGGGCGGAGGTAGCTCGGCCAGACCAGCGTCATAGATCTGCACCTCCGGTCCCGGTCGCGACTCGGGGAAGCACAGGGGAATCTCATCCCCCAGACGAGCCGAAGCCACCACATGGTCGATCAGCTGATCAACAGCCGTGACATCGCTGGAAGCGGCGAATCCGAGGCGGCCCTCCACTACAGCGCGGGCCGCCATACCCTGAGTCTCCTCCACCTCGAACGACTTCAGTTTGTTCGCCTGGAAGCCAATCTTCGTGGACTCACTCTCAATTTCGAAGAGCTCGGCCTGTTCGCCCACCTGCATCACACGTTCTAGCATCATTCCTCCTGCCCGTTCTACCCCTGTTGTCGTCCACAGAGGTGAAGCTCAGTACGGCTGCGCCCTCGTCGGGAGCCCTTGTCCACACCCGGGAGTCATTCACCCCCAATGAGCACATCGCGGATGCGAACGTGGGGAGCCCCCATCGACACGGGGAGTCCACCCTGTCCTTTGCCACAATGCCCCCACTCGGCCCACTGGAAATCATCGCCAAGAGCGTCGATGTGCTGCAGTGTGACGAACAGGTTTCCGCTCAGCACCACATCGCTCACCAATCCGGCCAGTTCGCCTTCGCGGATCATGTAGCCGTAGGCCGCGCTGAAAGAGAAGTTCTCCAGGGCAGTCTGGCCACCGAACGCATCACAAGCGTAGATGCCCAGCTCTATTCCGGCGATCATCTCCTGGAAAGATGTCCCGCCGCCCTCAATGAACGTATTGGTCATGCGGACGATAGGCGGGTAACGGTAACTGGTGGCCCGAGCGTTGCCGGTCGGGTGCTCGCTCATCTTGCCCGCCGTCTCGCGCGAGTGAAGGCGACCCACCAGAATGCCGTCCTTGATCAAATCCGTACGGCCAGTCGGGGTCCCCTCATCGTCGTATCTGTGGCTACCGCGTAGGCCGGGAATGGAGCCATCGTCCGCGATCGTCAGGATATCACCACCGAACCGCCGTCCGAGCACCATCATCTCCTGGGCCTGCGGATTCTCGTATACGAAGTCAGCCTCGGAGAGATGGCCGAAGGCCTCGTGGGCGAAGACGCCCGCCATCCTCGGATTGCAGACAACCGTGTAACGCCCACCCTGCACCGGCGGAGCCACGAGCAGTCCGACCGCGCGCTCGGCCACAGTCTCCGCCAGATGGTGATGACCCTGAACGGCGCCGAATCCCGCCACCTTCGACACCGCTTCGAACGCGCGCTGGACGTTGTCGCCCTCCCGGGAGACGGCACTAAAGGCCACGTTCACCATCGGGCGATCCTCCTCCACGTAGGTCCCGTCGGAGCTGGCAAACGTCACGCGGCTGAACGTGTCGGAGTACGTCGTGTGGGTATCTACAATGCGCGGATCGTACTGTAGCAGGATCTCGTTATACTCCTGGGCCAGTGACTTCTTATCCGCCAGAGAGACACCGCGGAAATCGTCGGATAGGGGAACGGTGATTCTCTCCTCGGATGCGGGAACAGGAGCCAGTTCGATCGGCTCAGCCTGAACAGCCCGTGCTCCCTCGTACGCCTGTCGTACGCGCCGCTCGAGGTCGCCGAGGCTGTTGAAGGTTGCGATCCCCCATCCACCGCCCTGCACGAAGCACCGGGCGATGCCGCCTCGGTCAATCGCCACATCTGCGGTCTCCAGATCTCGGCCCCGGAAGGAGACCCGTGTGCTCTCTCCCTCCTCAAGGCGGATCTCGGTGTAGTCGGCCTTGCTGCTTCGGACTGCTGCGTCGATTCGTTCTCGCATCTGTTCCCTTCGCCTCCACCGTGAAACACTCCGAGTGCTCCGTCTCCGCCTCGTCGTGTCTGTCACGAACCGTCACCGGCTGCCAAACAGCCGTAGATCCAAACGCTACTTCTGCCCACCGCCGGCCAGGCCAAGCTTCCGCACCAGCTTCGCGGCGGTGACGCGCTGTGCCCGCTGCCTCTGGCCCGCTACCCACCGCCTGAAGGTGTTGATCGACTTCCGCCGCTGGCTTTCCGCCATCGCCCACTTGAGGAACGCATAGTCCTGTCCCTTGATCTTGGGCTCCGTGGGGTTCCGCCGGTACGAGTCATAGTCGGTAATCCGGCTCAGACCGTGCTGAACCGTGTAGTCGTACAAGTCCGTTCCAGGATGAGGCGTGAAAAAAGCCGGGCTATAGTAGTCGGGGTCAATCTCCTTCATCAGCCGCACCGTGTCCATCACTTCTTCCTTGGTCTCGGTGGGCAGGCCCATCATATAGTTGGCCCAGATCTTGATGTCATACTGGCGACATATGCGGGCTGCCCCCAGGTTCTCCTCCACCGTCGTGCCTTTCCGAATGAAGCTCAGGACGCGATCGTTGCCACTCTCGAAGCCGATGAAATAGCCCCGCAGGCCTGCGTCCGCCATGCGAGCCGCCATGTCCTCGTGCCTCACGATGATGTCGGCCCGGCTCTGACAGAAAAACGGCATGTCGAACCCTTCGGCGCGGTACTTCTCAGTGAACTCGATCACCCACTCCCGATCCTCAGTCAGGCAGTCATCGTGGAACATGAACGAAGCGATACGGTACTCTCTCACTAACTGGCGGAGTTCATTGATAACGTTGTCCACGCTGCGGCGACGGGTCCGCTTGCCGAACAGGTAATCCTCGCCTGGCTTACAGAATCCACAGTTGTAGACACAGCCCCGCCCGGCGATAATCGTCGCGAACGGTGGGGGCAGCTCGGGCACGAAGGGAACCTCCGGAGAATCCAGATCGTATCCCCACTTCTTCCACTCCTCAACAAAGAGAGCACGATCAGCAAGAGGAATCGTGTCCAGGTCCGGTGCATCCCCTCGCAGCACGCGATCCTCGGGAGGGCTGCCCTTTTCAATCGAGCTCAGAAGACGAGGAAACGTCAGCTCGCCTTCTCGGGTCACCAGGTAGTCTACGTGAGGGATGTTGAGGGCGTCTTCGAGGGCGATAGTGACGTGAGGCCCTCCAATGACGGTAGTCACCTCAGGCTTTACCTGCTTGGCGGCGGCGAGAGCTTGGCTGGCCGGATTCCAGTCGACACTCATCATCGTGACGCCCACCACGTCCGGATCGCGCTCCGCCAATACCTCCCGCAGGTGCTCCCAGCTTGAGAGCGCGCGAAGATCGATCAGATCGACGTGGAATCCGCGGGCCTTAGCCGCCGCGCTGAGACGCGCCAGGCCGTGAGAGATCCAACCCGCCTCCATCCCCTGCTTCAGCGATCTGAATCCATGACCGGCGATGCCAGGATAGATGAGCGTCGTCTTCACAGGCGGACCGTCCTCAACCTACACGAACTGGAGCAGGCGGGATCGCGTAGGTGCAGCGGTGTGGACGATCGATGCTTCGCTCTATCTCCGCTGCAGGCACAGCCAGAAGCTCGCTCAGTACCATGAGATCGATGCGGCACACCTCACGGTTGCTCCGAGCCACGCCCTCGTAAGGACAGTTGGCGACGTGAATCAGGAACTCGCCAGCTTCGGTCTTCTCCCAACGCGCCATGTAACCCCGCTCGTCCATGAACTCGACCGCCAGGGCCACGCGCTCCTCAAGGTCGGCCCCGGGTGGCACGACCGCGTCAGCAGCTATCCGTCTCCCGATCCGCTCCATGATGCGCTGAAACTCGTCTTCGGAGAGGTGGGACCGCAGTTCGTCAAACACAAGATCGATCAGCGGCTCATATCGCTTGGGGAAGAAGTCGCTGGCATCTTGCGTCAACGTGTACACGTGCTGAGGACGACCGGGGGCCTTCCGGTGCCGCACCGTGGGTGGCGCCACCAGATTCTCCCTCCGCAGCGTATCGAGATGATGGCGGATCGTGACCGTCGTCAGATCCAGCACATCGCTCAGCTCCTTCACCGTCGCTTGACCACGCTCTTTTAGGATC
>SKLM01000086.1 GCA_007123205.1 Thermoflexales bacterium | reverse complement strand
CATCGAACAGCACGGCGAACCACCCCGCGCGGTCCTGCTCCAGAACCACGGTCTGGTGGCCCTGGGCTCGACACCACAGGAGGTTCTGGACATCACCGAGATGATGGTCAAGGCAGCGCGGATCCTGCTGGGCACGTATCTCGTGGGGGGGCCGCGCTTCGTCGATGGCGGGAGCGGCTAGGGTTGCAGGTTGCAGGTTGCACGTTGCACGTTGCACGTTGCACGTTGCACGTTGGAAGGTTGCACGTTGTACGTTGCACGTTGGAAGGTTGCAGGTTGGCACGTTGTAACGTTCCAACGTCTCAACGTTCCAACGTTCCAACGTTCTGACGTTCTAGCGTCTGCGCGCTCTTGCGCACGAGACAAGGAGGAGAAGTGAAGAAGGACATTGTGAGACAGTGGGTCAACGTGGCCGCGCTGGTCGGGGTGATTGTGGTGAACGGACTGGCGAACGCCCTACCCATCAACGGGCAGACCACGGGCGAGATTTCGGATCGCTTCGATATCTTCTTCGTGCCGGCCGGGTACGTGTTCTCCATCTGGGGCCTGATCTACCTGGCGCTCATCGGGTTCGCCGTGTATCAGGTGCTCCCGAGCCAGCCCGATAACCCCCGACTGCGCCGCATCGGCTATTTCTTTGCCCTGAGCTGCGCGGCGAACGTGGCTTGGATCTTCCTCTGGCACTACGAGCGCTTTCCGCTGACCCTGGTCGCTATGGTAGTGCTGCTAACCCTGCTGATCGGGATCTACCTGCGGCTTGGCATCGGCCGGACCGCCGTATCGGCAGCCGAGCGGTGGCTGGTTCGGGTGCCCTTCAGCATCTACCTGGGCTGGATCACGGTGGCGACCATCGCCAATGTCACCCAGCTGCTCGACTATCTCAACTGGGGCGCCTGGGGCATCAGCCCGGAGGCCTGGACGGTGATCATGCTGGCCGCGGCGACGGCCATCACGGCCGCGGTGCTCTTCACCAGACGGGATGCTGCCTACGCCCTGGTGATCGTCTGGGCCGTCGCGGGCATCGCGGTTAAGCACGCCGGCAGCCCGGTCGTGGCCGCGACAGCCTGGGCGGCGGCCGCCATCGTGCTGCTCCTCACGACCGTCTCCCTGTGGCTCAACAGCCGGCGGCAGCCATATCCCCACAGCACCGCCTGATGGTCAGCCTCTGGCCACGTTCGTCCGATACCGCTGCAACGATTCGCCGGACTCCGTGTTCTATTACCCGTACCGGCGAATCTGTCGCCGCCGCTCCCATCGAGAAAGGAGATTGATCTATGTCGTCGACGCTGGCGGCCCAACGGCCCACCCGTCGCGAGCACTGGGGATGGTACTTGTACGACTTTGGCAATTCGGCCTACGCCGCCGTGGTGCTGCTGGCGGTCTACTCAGCCTACTTCAAGGGTGCCGTCGTGGGAGGCGCGGAGGGCTCCCGGTTGTGGGGCATCGCCGTTGGCGTCGCGATGTTTGTCGTGGCGCTGACCTCGCCAATTCTGGGGGCCCTGGCGGATTTCTCCGGCGCCAAGAAGCGGTTTCTCCTCTTCTTCACTGTCCTGGGCGTCACCTTCTGTGCCATGCTCTTCTTCGTCCAGGAGGGCGCATGGTTCATCGGGATGCTCTTCTTCATCCTGGCCGAGATCGGCTACCGCAGCGCCCAGGTCTTCTACAACGCGCTCCTCCCCGAGATCGCCGAACCGGATGACATGGGCCGGGTCTCGGGCAACGGCTGGGCCATTGGGTCCATCGGCGGGATCATCTGCCTGCTAATCGTGCTCGTGCCCATCGTCCTGACCGGGTCCGATCCCCTGGTGGTGCGGCTCTCGCTGGTCTTCACCGCCGTCTTCTTCGCCGTCTCCACCGTCCCGACCTTCCTCTGGGTGCGGGAGCGCGCTCAACCCCAACCGCTCCCGGACGGTGAGAGCTACCTCTCTGTGGCGATCGAGCGGCTGGGTGAGACGTTCAAGGCGATCAGGAGCTACAAGGAGTTCGTCACCTTCATCATCGGCTTCCTGATCTGCAAAAACGGCATTCTCATCGTCCTGAACTTCGCCGCCATCCTGGGCGCGGTCCTGTTTGGGATGGAGCAGCAGGAGCTGATCATCTTCATGATCCTGGTGCAGGTGACCAGCGTCATCGGGGCCTACCTATTCGGGCTCATGGCGAATAGATTCGGCGGGATGAGCGCCCTCAACACCTCCGTTGCCCTGATGATCCTGCCGGTGATCTGGCTCTACTTCACTGATTCCCGCCTCCAGTTCTACGTTATCGGCGCCCTCGCCGGGTTCGCCCTGACTGGCGTCCAGTCCGTCAGTCGGACCGTCGCCGGGATGTTCAGCCCGCCCGGCAAGAGCGGGGAGTTCTACGGGTTCTTCGCCTTGACCGGACGCTCGTCGTCTTTCGTCGGTCCCACGGTCTTCGGCCTGCTGGTGGCTTCCTTGACCAACTGGTACGAGACCGCCCATCGGATGATGCCCCTGGCGGCCGAGGAGGCCGGGCACCGGCTGGCGCTCTTCGCCATCGTGGCTTTCCTGGTGGTCGGGCTGGCGGTACTGCTGCTCGTCGATGAGAAGAAAGGCCGCCAGGCCGGCGGCGGTTTAAGGTAACATAGAGGACGTCTTGACGGCCCGGGTGAGGAGGAGTTAGCGGGATGGACTCATCACATCGGAAATACCCTTATCCGCGTCGCCGAGTGGTGCGCTGGATGCTCCAGATCGCGGCTCGCGCAGCCTTTGCCGTGCTGGCCGACGTCCGCATCGTCGGCCGCGAGAATCTCCCCGACGGTGGGCCGCTGCTAGTGGTGGCCAATCACTTCAGCTTCGCCGACCCGGCGGCGATGCTCCACACGGTGCCCTGGCCGTTGGAGTTCCTCGCCGGGGTCCAGATGCCCAACGCGCCTCCCATCGTCACCTGGCTGCCCAAGGTCTGGGGCTCCTATCCCGTCCGCCGGGGCAGCTTCTCCACCGATGCCCTGCGCGCCTCCCAGGCCACGCTGGAGCAGGGAGGCGTGCTGGGCATCTTCCCGGAGGGGGGCAATTGGGCCACGGTGCTCCGGCCCGCGCGCCCTGGCACGGCCTTCCTGGCGGTCCAGACCGGGGCTCCCATCCTACCCATCGGTTTCGCCAATCTGAACGAGATCTTCCCCCGACTACGTCAGGGCCGCCGGGCGCGGGTGACCATCCGCATCGGGAAGCCCTTCGGTCCATTCCAGGTGGAGGGGCGCGGTCGCGAGCGACGCGCCAGCCTGGACGCCATCGGCCACGAGATTATGGCGCAGATCGCCCAGCTGATCCCGCCGGAGCAGCGCGGCCACTACTCCGACGATCCAGCGATCCGTGCCGCCGCCCGGGGGACCGAGATCTACCCCTGGGACGCCAACCCGGAGGTCTGAGAGCCGGGCACCGACGGGTCTCGCCGCCCCCGCGAGCTAAGACACAGGTCTGTTCTCGTCGGGTGAGCATGCTTCGCACCTCCTGCTGGCTCACGATGCCCTCATTTGCCACACCATCTGCGATACCCGGTACTTCCCGAAACCGCCCCTCCCACTAGCTCCGGGCGGGTCTGCGACCCGCCCCATCTCCTCTCCCCCATGGGGGAGAGGGTTAGGGTGAGGGGGGGGCAGTGCCGAGCCGTGAGGCAGGCCGTGATCGTCAGCACCATGGTCTTCGCTTCCACCTGAACCCTGGCACAACAGATGCATTGCCTTAGTGGAGCAGCGAGGAGTATCCGTCGTCAACACCGCTCCAACCCCCGACCCCTTCTCCCAGCGGGTCTGCGACCCGCCCCACCTGCCCTCAACCGACACCAAGCAACGGCACCAGAAGACAACCTCCGCCCACCATCCCCTCTCCCCCTTGGGGAGAGGGTTAGGGTGAGGGGGGGGTTCGCCCGCAGCTCCATGCCGTCCACCTTCACTCAGCGACTTGCACACCGTCGCGAAAGGGATAAACTCCCAATCGGGTCATTCCACGCCGACCTCGGCGGGCAGCTTGGTCAGCCAAGCCACCCGGCCCGGCGGTGCCAGGCCGTGAGCGAAGCCAGCATCGTCGGCCCGCCGTAAGCCGCACAAGCGCGCTCAGCTTCTAAGCAGCGCCAGCGACGAGGAGTCGCGCGCCCGCCGCGAGACGTCTCATAAGGAGACAGAGCCATGACCACCATCACCCGACGTCAATACCGCGGAGACCAGGACTTCATGCGCATCCGCAGATTCCTGATCGACACCTTCCCCCTCTACGGGCGCCCCTTTAACTGGCTCATCGACCGTTGGAACTTCTGCAGGTATCACGTGCTCCCCATACACACCTACTACAACGTCCAGTACTTCGGCGTCCCCGTAGGCACTGCCCGCCCCCACCGCGACGAGCTGCCCCTCTGGGAGCACACCATCGCCATCTGGGAGGACGGGGCCGGGGAGATCGTCGGTGTGGCCCACAGCGAAAACGAGGAGCCCGGCGAGGCCTGGCTTCAGATTCACCCGGACTACACGTTCCTCTACGACGATATGGTCAGCTACGTCGAGGAGCACCTTGCGAGCTGGTTCGATGACCGCGGGTACGTGAAGCTGTACGTCGAGGAGGACAGTGAGTTGGAGGAAGTGGCCCGGGCGCGGGGCTACCGCAAGCTGTCGGCGCGTCGCACCCCACACCTGGAGTATGCTCTCACGGACCTCCCTGCCCCGGACCTGCCCCCTGGCTTCCAGATCCGGAGCGTGGCGGAGGAGAACGACGTCGAGCGCCGCCGCCGGGCGAAGGGCCTTGCCTTCGGCGGGTACTACAGCCCCATAGACTGGCCCCCGGCGGCGGCGTTCAGGGAGATGCAGCGTGCCCCTGACTATCGACCGCACCTGGATCTGTTCGTCGTGGCCCCCTCGGGCGAGTACGCCTCTTTCTGCACCATCTGGCTGGACGAGGAGAACGAATACGGAGTCCTCGAACCGGTCGGAACCCACATCGAGTATCGAAAGCTCGGCCTGGCCCGATCCCTGCTGCGGGAGGCATTCCGCCGCATGGCCGACCACGGGGTCCGTCGCTCGTATATGGACTCGGATCTCGACTTCTACCGCCGGGTCGGCTTCGTACCCACGCCCCACGGTTACTGCCCGTGGATCAAGTATCTGGTGGAACCGGCAGCGCAGCCTGCGACAGCGGCTTCTTAGAGCGGGGGCCTGCTGGGCAAGGCATTTGCGAACGGAGATACTTCATGGCAAAGCGACTATCTGAAGCACTCCGCAGATTCTCAAACTCCTGGGTAGCTCTGACTGGGCTGGGGCTGTTCCTGCTCTTCACCGCGGTGGTGCTGCCGAGAGAGGCCGCCCGGACGGCGACGTATGCCGGTGAAGCCGGCACCCCGGACACGTCTCTGTGGTACTCCTCTCACGAGCTCTACGAGATGGCCGAGGCGTACGGCCCCGAGGGTCGAAGCCTCTACGTACGGTCGCGTCTCACGTTCGACGTGATCTGGCCTCTGGTCTACACCTTCTTCCTGACCGCCGCCATTACCTGGGTCTACGACCGGGCCGTCTCGGCGGACAGCCGATGGAGGCTGGCAAACCTGGCCCCGATACTGGCGGCGGCGTTGGATTTCCTGGAGAACGGGTCCGCATCGCTGGTGATGGTGCGCTACCCCCTTCGGACACCGGTCGTGGATACGGGTGCCGGGCTCTTCACCCTACTGAAGTGGATCTGCATCGCGGCCAGCTTCCTCTTTCTCATCGGTGGCTTCGCCGCGTACCTCTGGCGGCGGGTGAGGAGAACCGCCGAGTAGCGCAGCTGCAGTCTGCCTGCGGGGTGGGGCAGGCCGACCTGGCTCGTCGAGCGAGATCGCGGCCCGGTCTAGGCCCTCAGCGCCCACTGGCCCGCCGCGGCCTCGGGGTCAGCGTGCCTTTCAGCTTGATCGTGGCTCTCCACCCGGAGCCGGCGTGAGGGGCATGTCATCGGCACAGGCGCCGTCACCAATCGAATACAGCGCCCACCGCCACCCGTCTGAGACACTGTGCACCGTCTCCTTCAACCCCACCGATCTCGGTCCCCTCATGAAGACTTCTGAGCTACCATCGGTCTTGCCGCAGCAGCCAAAGCCTGTATAATCACCGCAATGGAAAGGAACCGTGGGTTTCTTTACCTCACCGCTTTCGCCGGCGGGCTGGTTGTGTTGGGCACTGAGCTGGCCGCCGCCAGTCTGATGCGTCCGCACTTCGGCACAGCCAACCTGGTGTGGGCCACCATCATCGGTCTTATGCTGCTCTACTTGACGGCCGGCTACTTCATCGGCGGGCGCTGGGCCGACCGGTCTCCGGAGCCCGCCACTCTGTATCAGATCGTGGCCTGGGCCGCCTTCGCCGTGGGGATCGTACCCTTTGTGGCCCAGCCGGTGCTCTCCCTGGCGGCACCCGGCTTTGCGCACTTCAGAGTGGCGCTCCTGGGCGGCTCCTTCGTCGCCGTCTTGATCCTCTTCAGCATCCCGATCACGCTCCTGGGCTGCATCTCGCCCTTCGTCATCCGACTCTCGGTGAAGGAGGTGGAGAGCACCGGACAGACCGCCGGCGCGGTCTACGCCATCTCCACCGTGGGTAGCTTCCTCGGTGCCTTCCTGCCCGACCTGCTCTTGATCCCCCTGATCGGGACGCGCAACACGTTCGTTCTGATGTCCCTCGGTCTCCTGGTGGTCTCCTTCATCGGCCTTCTGCAGGTGTCATCTCGTACCAGGCGGCAGCCTCTCTACCGGTATCTCTGGATGCCCATCGTCATCGTGCTTCTAGCTCTGCTTCTGCGCGGGCAGCCGGTCAAGGCCGCCACAAACGGGAAGGTGGTGTACGAGACAGAATCGAGTTACAACTACATCCAGGTGGTCGAGCAGAGCGATGGGTGTCGACACCTCCTGTTGAACGAAGGCGGGGGCATCCACTCGGTCTACTGCCCGGATCGGGTGGAGACCCCCGGACCCTGGGACTACTTCCTCGTCGCCCCCTACTTCAACTCGCCCCCCTACAGGCCCAACCGGGTCGAGCGTGTAGCTCTCATCGGGCTGGCTGCGGGCACCATGGCCCGCCAGTACACCGCGGTCCACGGCGCCATCCCCATCGACGGCGTGGAGATCGACCCCGACATCATCCGCGTCGGTCAGGACTACTTCGCGATGAACCTCCCCAACCTGAACGCCATCGCGGCCGACGGGCGTGCCTATCTGGCGCGTACGGAACACCGCTATACCGTGATCGGGGTCGACGCGTATCGACTCCCCTATATCCCGCCCCACCTGACGACGGTGGAGTTCTTCCACCAGGCCCGCGAGCGCCTGACGCCCGACGGGGTGGTGGCCATCAACGTCGGGCGGGCCGGGGACGACTACCGATTGGTGCGGGCCATGGTGGCGACACTCCTGCGGGTCTTCCCGTCGGTCCACGTCATCGATGTACCCAACAGCTTCAATGCCGTCGTGGTGGCGACGGTTCAACCCAGCGACGCAGCCAACCTGGCGCAGAACCTGTCGGGGCTGACTGCCGACCCGTTTCTTCACACCACGGCCCTGCGGGCCGTCCAGAACCTGCGCGCGACGACGCCTGGAGACGTGGTCTTCACCGACGATCGGGCCTCCATCGAGCTGATGACCAACGCGTTGCTGTTCGACTTCATCCGGGGAGGAGGAGAATGAAGCATAGCCGATGGTCTCCCTGGATTGAGCGAATTCTCGTGCTCGCCCTGCCCGTCCTGCTCCTTGCCGTCAATCTGCGGCTGGTCACCAACCACCGTTTCGTGCGCTGGGAGTATCAGCGGCCGGGGTTCCCCGCCGACCCCTACGGGCTCTCCACAGAGGAACGGATTCGCCTGGCCCAGGTGTGTCAGGACTACCTCGCCTCCAACGCCGACATCTCCCTGCTGGCCGAACTGGAGCTCCCCGACGGCGAACCCGCCTTCAACCAGCGAGAGCTCCGCCACATGGAGGACGTCCAGGCCGTCTATCTAGGCTTCAGTATCGCGGGGCTCATCGCCGCCGCCGTATGGATCGGCGCGGCCGCCGCGCTCGTCGTCAAGGGGCAACACCGGCCCCCGCTGCCGAGCGCGCTGTGGAAGGGCAGTCTGCTCACGATCGGGCTGCTGGCTGCCGTTGGGGCTTTTATGTTGCTCGACTGGGGTCAGTTCTTCACCGCCTTCCATCGACTCTTGTTTGAGGGTGATACGTGGATCTTCCCTCCCGCAGACACATTGATCCGACTCTTCCCTATCCGATTCTGGATCGATGTGGCGGCAGCCATTGTCGGCCTCCTCCTCATCGAATCCCTCATGGCGGGAGCGGCGGGGTGGATCTGGACACGACCGGGGACCGGGCAAGCCGCAGATGACTAGGTGAGGCACCTCCCTCTCTACGAGGATCTGGTCGGTTGACAGCAACGTGATATAATCATCGCGCCATGCAGATCACTGCGAACAGGCACGCCCAGATTGCCATCAACGCACACCTCCTATCCGGGCGGGACTCTTACCGGAGCGCCGGCGTCCACCAGTACATCGTCCACCTGCTGCGCCATCTCCGCAGCGTCGATGGCGGGATTCAGTTCTGTGCCCTGCTGGGCGCAGACGCCGTGGAACCGCCGTCGAGCTTCGGGATGCGCCGGTCTCGTTGGAACACGGGCAGACCCGCCGTCCGTGTAGTGTGGGAGCAGGTGATGCAGCCGCGCGTGCTTCGCCGCATCGGTGCGGATCTGGTGCACGGGCCCGTCTTCGTCGGCCCGCTGGCCGCGCCGTGTCCGGTCGTGATCACCATCCACGACCTGAGCTTCATCCGCTTCCCCGAGCTCTTCCACCGGGGCAACCGGCTGTACCTGACAATGATGACCCGGCTCTCGGCGCGTCGCGCGCGCCGTGTCATCGCTGTCTCGGACTACACGGCCAGCGAGACTGCGCGCCTGTTGGGCGTCCCGCGCGAGAGGATCGATGTTGTCTACCACGGTGTCGACCCAAGTTTTCGGCCGCTCTCCGCCAACCAGGTGTCCGCCTTTCGCCGACGGCAGGGTCTCCCCGAGCGGTTCGTGCTCTTCGTGGGGACCCTGGAGCCCCGCAAGAACATCGCGCATCTGATCGAGGCCTTCGCCCGCATCTACGACGGGGAGGTGAAGCTCGTGCTGGTGGGAGGCAGAGGGTGGCTCTACGATGATCTCTTCGCTGCGGTCGAGTCATTGGACATGGGTGATGGGATCCGATTTGCGGGCTATGTGCGAAGCGAGGAGCTGCCGCTGTGGTACAACGCCGCGACCGTGTTCGCCTACCCCTCGCTGTACGAGGGGTTTGGGATGCCCGTGACCGAGGCGCAGGCCTGCGGCACGCCGGTGTTGACCTCAAACTGTTCATCTCTGCCCGAAGCGGCCGGCGACGGGGCTCTGCTGGTCGATCCGCACGATGTCGAGGCCATCGCGGCAGGACTGGAGCAGCTTCTCGATGATGCTGAACTCCGTGCGACCCTGCGGCGGCGCGGTCTGGCTCACGCTCGCACCTTCGACTGGTCGCGCACCGCGGAAGAGACGACGCAGGTCTATCTGAGAGCACTGAGTTGAAATCGACGAAGATCCTGATGCCAGCCGGTCGCCAGACGCCCTGGTGGGTGTTCGTCTCTGACATAGCGGTGTTCAACGTCAGCATGGTGCTGGCGTACTGGACCCGTTTTGAGCTCGAGTGGTTCCGGGACATCAGTTTCCATCATCCGCTCTCGGCCTACCTTCCCTTCGCCCTGCTCTTCACCGTCCTGATGCTGCTGACCTTCCGCCTGGATCGGGTCTACCAGCAGTGGCCCGGCCGGCAATGGCTCGATCAGACCCACCGGATCGTGAACGCCACCGCGAAATCCACAGTCGTTATGCTCGCCGTCACCTTCCTTCTCCAGCCCCTCCAGTACTCCCGACTGCTTCTCGTCGAGGCGGGTATCATCGCCGTTGTGCTGCTGGCGATCTCGCGGGCCATCCAGGGAGCCATCATCGGGCATCTTCACGCCAGGGGACACGGAGCTCACCGGGCCATCATCGTGGGCGCGGGTGAGGTTGGCCGCACGGTGATGCGCACCGTCGTTGCCCGCCCCGAGCTGGGCTATCGCATCGTGGGCTTCGTAGACGACAACCCGGACAAGGGGAGCAGTAAGATCGGCCGCTTCGACGGTCTGGGGCCGATCGATCACCTGCCGCAGCTGATCGAGGAGCAGACCATCGACGAGGTCATCATCACCCTGCCCTGGATGTACCATCGCAAGATCATGGGGGTCGTCCGGACGTGCGAGCAGAAGCGCGTCAGCGTTCACATCGTGCCCGATCTCTTCCAGCTCAGCCTCAGCCGGGTGGGGGTGGACGACCTGGACGGCATACCGCTGGTCGGCGTGCGGGAAGTGGGATTCGGCGAGAGCGTCCAGACGATGAAGCGGGTCATCGATATGGGGGTGGCTGCTGTAGCCCTGATGCTGGGAGCGCCCGTCCTGGGGCTCATCGCGGCAGCGATCCGCCTCGACTCTCCAGGGCCCGTCATCTTCCGCCAGACCCGAGTGGGCACAAACGGACACCACTTCGAGATGTGGAAGTTCCGCTCGATGGTGGAGGGGGCTGAGGAGGATTTGGCCGGGCTTCGCGACCTCAACGAGGTTGAGGGGCCCATCTTCAAGATGAAGGACGATCCTCGGGTGACGCCGGTGGGACGGTTTCTGCGGAGGAGGAGCCTCGACGAGCTCCCGAATCTATGGAACGTCCTCCGCGGGGACATGAGCCTGGTGGGCCCCCGCCCGCCCCTCCCCTCCGAGGTGAGGGAGTACGCGGAATGGCACAAGAAGCGCCTGGAGGTTCGTCCGGGGGTGACCGGCCTGTGGCAGGTCAGCGGCCGCAGTCTACTGAGCTTCGACGAGCAGTGCCTGCTCGATATCTACTACATCGAAAACTGGTCGCTCTGGCTCGATCTCAAGATTCTGATGCGCACCGTGCCGCGGGTGGTTTTCGGCATAGGGGCTTACTGATCCCCCTTGGGGCAAATCCTTCGTTGCCAAACCGTCGCCCGCGTGCTATAGTATGCGGGAGTAGCGATGTGATGGCGGGCTTCACTGTATCGGCCCGCCGTCGTGAGTTGCACTAGGAGCGCAGCGACGCGATGGAGACCATACGGATCTCGACGGCCGGAAAGCAGGCATTTCACGACATCACAGACCAGGTCCAGAGCGTCGTCACCGACGCGGACGTCGAGGAAGGCATCTGCGTCGTCTTCTGCCCCCATACGACCGCCGGTGTGACGCTGAACGAGAACTGGGATGCCAGCGTCCAGCACGACCTGGGCGTGGGGCTGAACAAGATCTCCCCGGCCCGTTCTGAGTACCGCCACGGCGAGGGCAACTCGCCGGCCCACCTTAAGTCATCGCTGGTAGGAGCATCCCAGTCCATCCTCGTAGAAGGGAGACGGCTGGTGCTCGGTCGCTGGCAGGGTCTCTACCTGGCCGAATTTGACGGCCCGCGCACCCGCAGTATCCACGTGAAGGTGGTGGCAGGCTGAGGGAAGCCTCGCTGCGGTCGGGCGCTGTTCCTCCAAGACGGTTGCTGAAGATCCCTGATGACTGCCCGACCTCCTGCTGGCGCGTCACCTGAGTGACCATGCAAGTTGATCTAGAGAAGCTGGAGCGCATTCTACCCACTGTGCAGAAGCCCGGTCGCTATGTCGGCGGCGAGTACAACAGCGTCGTTAAGGACTGGAACGCCATTACGACGCGGGTCTGCCTCGCCTTCCCGGACATCTACGATCTGGGGATGTCTAACCTGGGGCTGATGATCCTCTACCGCATCCTGAACGACCTGCCCGACGTCCTCGCCGAACGGGCCTATCTGCCCTGGGTGGACATGATCACCGCCATGCGCGGGGCCGGGATGCCGCTCTACAGCCTGGAGAGCAAGCGACCGCTCGGCGACTTCGACATCATCGGTATCTCGCTCCCCTACGAACAGGTCTACACGAACGCGCTGGAGATGCTCGATCTCGCCGGGATCCCCCTCCGCTCCGACGAGCGAGAGGGGAGCCATCCCCTGATCGTAGCGGGGGGGCATGCCACCTTCAACCCGGAGCCGATGGCAGCTTTCTTCGACGGGTTCGTCATCGGCGACGGGGAGGAAGCCATGGTGGAGCTGGTGGAAGTCTACCGGGCGACCTCCGGGCTCCGGCGGGAGGCTCGGCTGAAGGCCCTGGCGCAGGTGCGCGGCGTCTACGTGCCGCGCTTCTATCGGGTGCGTTACGCAGAGGATCCTTCGCCCGGGATGGGAGAGCGGGGCCCCATTGCCGCTATCGAGGCGAAGACCCCGGATACACCGTTGCCCGTCGTCAAACGCGTCGTCCGCACGCTCCCCCCACCGACGACGCGCCTGATCGTGCCGACGATAGACGTGAGCCACAATCGGGCAGCCATCGAGATCAACCGAGGATGCACGCGCGGATGCCGCTTCTGCCAGGCCGGGATGGCGATGCGGCCGGTCCGCGAGCGCCCGGTTGAGGAGATCATCCAGGCCACGGATACAATCCTCCGGCAGACCGGCTTCGAGGAGATCGGCCTGCTCTCTCTGTCGCCCAGCGACTACTCCCAGATCGACACGCTGGTAAAACGAATGGTCGAGCGCTTCGCTGACGAGCACCTCTCCATCTCGCTGCCCGCCCTGCGGGCCGACAGTTTCTCCGTCACGTTGGCGGAGACCATCGCCGGCGGGAGGCGCACGGGGTTCACCTTTGCGCCGGAGGCCGGATCGGACCGGATGCGGGCCACCATCAACAAGTCGATCCCGTCACGGCAGGTGTTCGACGTGGTGAGTGAGGTCTTCAGACGCGGTTGGCAGACCATCAAACTCTACTTTATGATTGGCCTGCCCGGTGAGGAGATGGAGGACGTCAGGGCCATCGTCGAGATGGTCAAGACCGTCCACATGATCGGTCGACGCGTCCACGGACGCCAGGCTCAGGTGAACGTCAGCGTCAACACCTTCGTGCCCAAGCCCCATACGCCGTTCCAATGGGTCGGCCTGGACGGGAGCCGTTCGATCCGTGACAAACAAGCCCTGTTGCGGCGCGAGATTCGCGGCCGCGGTCTGAAGCTAGACTACAACGATCCTGAAGCCTCGATGCTCGAGGCGGTGCTGGCCCGCGGCGACCGCAGGCTCGCGGAGGTCATCCACCAAGCCTGGGCGTTGGGTGCCCGTTTCGACGCCTGGGACGACCAGCGTGACTTCGGTGCCTGGATGCGCGCCTTCGCCAAGACCGGGCTCGATCCCGACCTCTATGCCTATCGGCAGCGGTCCCCCGACGAGCTCCTGCCGTGGGAGGTGGTGAGCACCGGTGTGCGGAAGCGGTTCCTGCTCCGTGAATACGAGCGGAGCCGCCGTCGAGAGGAGTTGAGCGACTGTCGGGAAGAATGTCACGCCTGCGGCATCCTGACGGCTTTCCAGGGTGAAAGCTCGCCGGTTTGGTGTTGTCCGGAGCCGGACCCAGAAGCAACCAAGGATAGGTGATGCGCAGCGCTCACCGATGCGGCGGAGTCAACGGGCGCACGCAAGATTGAGAGATCAACAGAGAGGAGAACATCAGAATGGACGATCCACGCGTTGAGAAACTGGCCGAGGTACTGGTCGACTATTCGACGGAGGTTGAGGCGGGCGATAGGGTGGTCATCAGCGGGACGCCCCTGGCTGAGCCTCTGCTGAAGGCTGTCTATAGAAGAGTGCTCGAGGCAGGTGGTCACCCGCTGATGCTGCCATCCCTGCCCGGCATCGATGAGCTGTTGTATGAGTATGCATCGGACGAGCAGCTCAAGCACGTTCCGGAGCCCGTGAGATTGATCACGGAGACCTATGACGTGCGCATCTCCATCCGAGCGGCGGCGAACACCAAATCGCTGAGCAACGTGGACCCGGCAAGGATCGTGCTCCGGAATCAAGCGCAGACCGAGCTGATGAAGACGTTCATGGAGCGCTCCGCCTCCGGCGCGCTGCGCTGGGTGGGCACGCTGTTCCCCACCAACGCCTACGCCCAGGACGCTGAGATGAGCTTGAGCGAGTACGAAAACTTCGTCTACGGCGCCTGCATGCCAGACTGGGAGGATCCCGTCGCGTATTGGGTCGAGTTCTCGGCGTGGCAACAGAAGATCGTCGACTGGCTCAAAGGGAAGGAGCACATTCACGTCATCGGACAGGGCACGGACCTGCAGCTCGACATCGCCGGTCGCACGTTTATCAACAGCGATGGCAAGCACAATATGCCCAGCGGGGAGGTGTTCACGGGACCCGTGGAGGAGAGCGTCGAAGGGCACGTGACCTTCTCGTATCCGGCCATCCATCAAGGTCGCGAGGTCACGAACGTCCAGCTCTGGTTCGAGAAAGGGCGGGTCATTCGGGCCACCGCGGAGAAGAACGAGCCGTTCCTGCTGGAGACGCTGGACACCGACGAGGGCGCCCGCTACCTGGGCGAGTTCGCCATCGGCACGAACGAGGGCATTACACGCTTCACCGGTCAGATTCTCTATGACGAGAAGATCAACGGGAGCTTCCACGTCGCACTGGGCGCCGGCTATCCGGAGACTGGAAGCAAGAACGAGTCTGCCATCCACTGGGACATGATCTGCGATCTGCGCCAGGGGGGTGAGATCTGGGTCGACGATGAGCTGCTGTACGAGGACGGCCGTTTCGTGATAGGTTTCTGATCCTCCGACGCGACGAAATGGGCAGCAGCGCCGGACCTGCGGATAGCACGGAGAATCTATGCGGTTACGCGTCACGTTTTCCAAGAAAGGCTGGCTCATCTACTCATCCCACCTCGACCTGATGCGGGTTTGGGAGCGGGCTCTGCGTCGTGCCGGGGTCGCCCTGGCCTACTCGGGCGGCTACCACCCCCGACCCAGGCTCCAGCTGGCGAGGGCGCTACCTCTGGGTCACGTCGGGGAAAGGGAGCCCATCGACGTGTGGCTCGATGAGCCTGTCGACCAGCGGGAGTTCAGCCAGTCCCTGGTACCGGTCCTTCCCGAAGGGCTTAAACTGAGACAGGTTCAGGAGGTGCGGTCAGGGGCGCCGGCGATGCAGACACAGGTTGTCGCCACCGAGTACCGGGTGAGGGTCGATTGGGATCAGCCAGCGAAAACGGCGAAAACGCGCATTGCGCAGATGTTGGCAGAGACCGAGATCACACACACGCGACGTGGCAAGCGCTACAACCTCCGCCCCCTGATCGAGCGTCTGGAGCTGGAGGACGTGAGCGAGGAGAGGGCCGTACTCCATATGCGACTCTCGGCGCGCCCCGGGGCTAGCGGTCGGCCGGAAGCCGTTCTGGATGCCCTGGGGCTGGGAGACGCTTTCGCGCGCTATCATCGTACAAGGGTGATGCTGAAAGCCACCGGTTGACAAGACCGGTGAATTCGCTATAATATCTGTTTGAGCGGCCGAGCCCTCTGGCCCGGCCACCTTTTGTGTATAGGCATGGAGGAAGTATCGTGTACGCAGTCATGAAATCGGGGGCGCGACAGTACCGCGCCAGTGTTGGAGACACCATTCGCGTCGAGAAACTGCCCGTGGAGCCCGGCGAGCAGATCGAGCTGGACGAGGTTTTGCTGGTCGTCGATGAGGACGAGGTCAAGATCGGTCAACCCGCCGTGGAAGGGGCCAAGGTACTGGCGACCGTCGTGGCTCAGGAGAAGGGGCCGAAGATCACGGTCTTCAAGTATCGGCCCAGCAAACGGTATAGGCGGCACGCGGGCCACCGGCAGCGCTACACTCGGCTGCGAGTCGATGAGATTGTTGTGTAGGAGGAGTTGAAATGGCCCATAAAAAGAGCAGCGGTGCTGCACGTAACGGTCGGGAGAGCAAGGCCAAATACCTGGGCGTCAAGAGATATGGCGGTCAGCAAGTGCGCGCCGGCCACATCCTGGTGCGACAGCGCGGGACGCGCATCAGGCCGGGGCAGAACGTTGGGGTTGGTCGGGACCACACCCTGTTCGCCACTGCCGATGGCACGGTCACCTTCGAGTCGACCCGCGGCGGGCGGAAGCGCGTGAGCGTCTACCCGGTCGAGGAGGTCGCGTGAAACAGGATATTCACCCTGACTACTACCCAGAAGCCAAGGTGATCTGCGCTTGCGGCAACAACTGGACGGTGGGATCGACGGTGCCCGAAATCCGCACCGACGTGTGTTCGGAGTGTCATCCGTTCTATACGGGTGAGCAGCGCATCCTGGACTCTGGCGGTCAGGTAGAACGCTTCCTGAAGAAGCTTGAGCGTCGCAAGAGCAAGATGGCAGAGGTTGAGCTTCTCAGGGAGCGCGGGAGCTCTCCTGAGTTACCGATCGAAAAGCTGGATATGCGGACGCAGGCGAAGAACGTCTTGCAGGAAGCCGGTGTGGAGACAGTGGGCGACGTCCTGACGATGCTGGAGGAGGGCGGAGGCGAAGCCCTGATGAACATCTCGGGATTCGGCATGAAGTCATTGGCCACGCTGAAGAAACAACTGCGAGCTCGAGGGTTTGTCCTCCCGGGCGACGAGGCGCTGGAGGAAGAGGAGACTGTCGCGGCCGAAGAGATCGAAGCCGAAATGGCTGGGTAGTTGGAAGGAATGAGGCTTAGAAGGGGCAGATGACCATATCTGCCCCTCTTTCGTTTTAGGTGACCCCCGAGCATGTACCATAAACCGACTGGCGGATGGATCGAGATGATCTGCGGCAGCATGTTCTCCGGAAAGACGGAGGAGTTGATTCGGCGCCTTCGCCGGGCCAAGATCGCGAAGCAGCAGGTGCAGGTTTTCAAGCCCATCATCGACACACGCTATGCCGATGGGGAGGTGACGTCCCACGACGGCATCCAGATCGACGCGCTCCCGGTGGGCAGCCCGGCGCAGGTGCGGGAGGTGTTGGCCCCGGAGACCACGGTGGTGGCAATTGACGAGGCCCAGTTCTTCGACGACGATGTGATCACGCTCTGCGAGGATCTGGCAGCGCAGGGCTTGCGGGTCATCGTGGCCGGGCTGGACCTGGACTTCCGCGGGGAGCCCTTCGGCCCCGTGCCCGCTCTGATGGCGCGGGCGGAGCAGGTGACCAAGCTCCAGGCCATCTGTGTCGAGTGCGGGGGCCCTGCCAGCCGGACGCAACGCTTGATCGAGGGAAGGCCAGCTGCTTACGACGACCCCATCATCCTCGTAGGGGCCCGAGAGGTATACGAGGCCCGCTGCCGAGGGTGTCACGACGTGAGAGCAGCTACAGAAGCACGCGACGAAGGATGACCTATGAGAGAAGAGGAGGAGATTTCCGCCGCCATCGACCGGGTGTTACTGGGCGAGGACGCCATCGCCGAACGGGTCGGCAAGATGGCAGGGGAGATAAGCGCAGCCTACGCGAACGTCGAATATGGCGACGACGGTCTGGTGCTGATCGGCGTCCTCAAGGGAGCCTTCGTATTCCTGGCCGATCTGGCCCGGCGGTTGACGGTTCCCCATCACGTCGACTTCATTGCCCTTTCCAGCTACAACCGCGGTGAGACGAAGGGAGAGGTGCGGCTGATTATGGACTCGCGGATCAGCGTGGCGGATCGTCACGTGCTGATCGTCGAGGACATCGTCGACACCGGGTACACCCTCGACTATCTTCGGCGCACCTTTACCGCCCGTGAACCGGCATCGCTGCGATCCTGCGTCTTCCTCAGCAAACCGGAGCGGCGTCGTATCGACGTCCCCATCGACTACCTCGGGTTTGAGATCCCGGATGTGTGGGTCGTCGGATACGGGCTGGACTACGGGGATCGGTACCGCACCCTGCCGTATATCGGGGCACTCAAGCAAGAAGTATACGAGAGTTGACGGCCGTCTGACCGGGAGGCGGGCACGTGCCACTGGAGCATGACATCGATCGTATCTTGATCTCGGCGGATGAGATCCAACAACGTATCCGAGATCTCGCCGGGAGCATCAACGATGCGTACACGGATGAGGATCGACCGCTCCTCGTCTGTGTGCTGAAAGGCGCCTTCATGTTCCTGGCCGATCTGACGCGCCACCTGGAGATGCGCCACGAGGTAGACTTCATGGAGACCTCGTCCTACGGTGCACGGACCGAGAGCAGCGGCGTGGTCCGCATCCTGCTCGACCTGGAGAGGAACATCCAGGGTCGGCACGTGCTCATCGTCGAGGACATCGTCGATTCGGGCCGCACCCTGGACTACGTCACACGGAACCTGGAGACACGCGACCCGGCCAGCGTCCGCGTGTGCACCCTGCTGAATAAGCCCTCTCGCCGCGTCATCGATGTGGCCCTGGATTTCGTCGGCTTCGAGGTGCCCGACGAGTTCGTCGTAGGGTACGGCCTCGACTTCAATGAGGAATATCGGAATCTGCCCTTCATCGGGGTACTGAAGGAGGAGATTTACGTCGAATCGCCGGAAGGGGACGCGCGTTGATGGCCCGGAGCCGCCGGGAAGCTCTTCCACAGGGACTGCGACCCAGCCCCTCTGCCTAGATGCTCGTCGGGATCGACGCCAGCCGCGCCGTCGTAGACCGTCCCACAGGCACAGAGATCTACTCTCGGCGGGTCATCCAGGAGCTACTGACCCTCGACAGTCCGCATCGCTTCCGCCTCTACGTGCGCACCAACCCACCCGATCACCTCTTCGAGGGCGCCGAGCTACGGCTCATACCCTGTCCGCGATTGTGGACCCACACTCGTCTCGCATGGGAGATGGTGCGCCGACCGCCCGATCTGCTCTTCGTGCCAGCTCACGTGATTCCCCCCGTCCATCCCCGCCTCAGCCTGGTCACCATCCATGATCTCGGCTATCTGTACTTCCCCAGGGCCCACCCGTGGCACCAGCGGATCTACCTGGATCTATCCACGCGCTGGAATGCCCGGACGGCCGCTCACATCCTGGCCGATTCTGAGGCTACCAAGGCCGATCTGGTCGCCAGGTACGGCACCTCTCCCCACAGGATCACGGTTGCCTATCCGGGCACCGACGGGAGCCTTGGAGCCGTGGATGACCGCCTGGTTATCCAGGCCGCGAAGGACCGCTATCGGATCCCTGGCGACTACTTCCTTTACATCGGCACCCTCCAGCCCCGGAAGAACCTGCGCCGGTTGGTGGACGCCTATGCCGAGCTGGCGGTTCGCCGGTCCGAGGCTCCCATCCACCTCGTCCTGGCCGGCAAGCGCGGATGGCTCTACGACGAGCTCCTTGAGCACGTGCGGGGTCGAGGACTCGAGGGGCGTGTCCACTTCCCGGGCTACGTGGCCCAGGAGGACAAAGCGGCCTTGCTGAGCGGCGCTCTGGGCTTCGTCTTCCCTTCCCTCCACGAGGGTTTTGGCCTCCCGGTGCTCGAAGCCCAGGCCTGCCGGTGCCCCGTCGTAACCAGCACGAGCTCCAGCCTACCGGAGGTAGCGGGTCGCGGGGCCCTCCTGGTCGACCCACGGGATACAAGAGCCATTGCCGACGCGATGGAGAGGCTGATGGCGGAGCCCGGGCTGGTCGACCAACTGGTTGAGCGTGGTCTCGGGAACGTGAAGCACTTCTCCTGGCGGGCGTGCGCGCGCCGGATCCTCGAGGTCATCGATCAGGTTTCGGGGCCGTGACCGTCGGGACGTGCCCCGGTTCTCCTTCCTTCCGGATCATGCTGACACCCGGGGGTGGCAGACAGAGAGATCCTCGGCACGCTAGTGCCGTGTCTGTTGAGCAGATAGAAGCTGTGGTATAATCCCCTGCCGATGGAAGAGGAGATCCGACCCGAGTCGACCGGGCTGCCCACCAGTGGTCTGCTGCGGCTGCAAGCCCGGGCTCCCAACCTGCTGGCCTGGCTCGGCCCTGCCTGGGCCGTACTCTGCGGCGTCATCGCCTCCGGCGCTTTCGACGGGCGGTCTGGCGGTTGGCTGCGCCTGGCGCTGCTTATCCTGCTGGTGGACGGCGGCTGGGGGTCTTTGTGGGCTGCTATCGGCGCGACCGACTGGGCAACTCCCCTTTCTCGCTGGCAGGAGTGGGGCAGAAGCGCCCCAACCGCCCGTCTTCCGTATACGCTTCCCGGTGCACCCGGAGGTAAGCTTAATCACCTCCTGGGAGGATTCCGAGCCTGGTGGGGCGAGGTCCTCTGGCCAACCTGCGGATCTGCCCTTCTGACCTTGCTGGTGGCCCTGCCGACGTCTGCCCTTCTGGCAGTGCTTCTGGGGATGGAGTTACTCCTCTTGAGCGCGGCGGCCCTGGCAACGATGCAATTGGGCGCTATCTGGCAACGTGGTCGCAAGAAGGTAGCTCCTGGTTGGGACGCCCTGATCGCCGTCGCCATGCCGTGGATTGCGGGTCACATCACCTTCGGGCCTACCACGCTCCGTTCGGTGGGTATGGCGACCCTCTTTGCGCTAGCGTGGGGCGCAGCGGCCGGGGTCCGCTCCCGTCTGGGGCAGGGGTTGACCATCGGCGGTCAGCTCCTGGTAGTCGTCTCCCTGGTAGTGTTGGAAAGCCCCTTTGCGGCTGGCGCCGTCTTTCTGCTGCTGGTGCCCCATGTGTCGCTCCTCGCCCGGGTGAGGCAAGGTCACGAGCCCGCGATGTATGTGCGGCTCACCCGACCGTGGCTCATGGCGGCTATGTTGGTGGCCGCTCTGAGCCTGTAGCATATGCCCCCCCTTGCCATCGCTCTCCTGGGCCTGGGCGCGGTGCTGCTGGGACTGGTGCTGTACTGGCAGCTTATCGTGGCCGAGGGAACCTACCTCGGGCCGCGGGTCGTGACGCTGATGTACGATTGGTCGGCCGGCGCCTACGACCGGGTCAAGAGATTTGTTCCCAGCGACGAGCAATGGTTCTTGGGCCTTCCGCTGGCCCGCTGCCTAGCCCCGACGCCGGCACCACTGGTCCTCGATGTGGCTACGGGAACCGGCAGGCTCCCCCGCGCCGTATTCCGCCAGCCGCCCTTCCGGGGCCGGGTCATCGGCCTGGATCTGTCGCGGGGTATGCTGCGCCAGGCGGTGAGGCGAACCGCCCAGTTCGCCGATCGGCTCACGTTCGTCTGGCAGGGGGCCAGCTGTCTACCCTTCCAGGACGAGACCTTCGACGCCGTGACCTGCCTGGAGGCCCTGGAGTTCACGCCGGATCCGCGACAGGTCCTGGAGGAGCTGGTGCGGGTGCTGCGTCCCGGGGGGATACTCCTGGTCACCAACCGGGTCGGCCGCGACGCGAAGCTGCTGCCCGGCCGGGCTTTTCCACCGGACGCCTTTGAGAGGATGCTGGGTGAGCTGCCTCTGGAGCAGCTCACAACCAGGAGCTGGCAAGTGGACTACAATCTGGTGTGGGCGGTCAAGACGGGTGAGCCGCACGGGGGCGGGATTCAACCCCTGGAGGAGATCCTCCGATGCCCCGTGTGCGAGAGTCGATTGGAGCGGCAAGCAGATAACTTCCGCTGCAACGGCTGTCCCCGGAGCTACCCCATCGCCGAGGACGGTGTGATCGAGATGGCCAAGCAGATGTGATTACGGGGCTGCACCACGACCACTCAACTCTGGCTAATCGGACAGCAGTGTTGCCCAAGCATCGGACGGACGCATCACAGACACAATAAGGCTGTCGCTGAGGCGCATCACACCAACACTACTCCCTCGTCCACGCCTCGCACCAGAGCCACACCTACGCCGGGGAAGACAAACAATAACGCCACGGATCGAGAAGAGGTAGCCGGGGAGAGCTCAAGTGGAGAGAACAAGAGTCGGAATCATCGGTGCGACGGGTATGGTGGGGCAGAACTACCTGCGCCTGTTGGATGACCATCCCTGGTTCCAGGTCACCCACGTCGCCGCATCCTCCCGATCCGCCGGAAGGCCGTACGCAGATGCCGTTGCCGGGCGCTGGGTGATGGACCACCCGATCCCCGAGCTGGTCGGGCATCTGATCGTCGATGACGTCAATGACCTGGAGACGGCCATGCGCCGGTGCGATGTGGTCTTCTCCTGTATCGGGGCGGACGAGCAAGCGGTGCGGGAGCTTGAGGAAGGATACGCCGCGGCCGGCCTGCCCGTGATCTCCAACAACTCGGCCCATCGCCACACTGGCGATGTCCCCATGCTCACACCGGAGGTCAACCCCCACCACACCGCCATCATCCCCAGCCAACGTAAGAACCGCGGTTGGGGGGCAGGGTGCATCGTGGTCAAGCCCAACTGCAGTGTGCAGACCTACTTACCCCCGGTCTACGCCTTGATGGCGGCGGGACATGCCGTGGAGAACATCGTGGTCTCCACCCTTCAAGCAGTGTCCGGCGGCGGTTATCCCGGCGTTGCAGCGCTCAACATGCTCGACAACGTGATCCCCTTCATACCAGGGGAGGAGGAGAAGACCGAGCGCGAACCTTTGAAGATCCTCGGGAGCATCAAGGCCGGGCAGTTCGTCTACGAGGAATCGCTCCGCATCTCGGCCCACTGTAACCGGGTCCCGGTCATCGACGGGCATACGGCCTGCGTCAGCCTCAAGTTCAGGTCAGGCCGACCGTCGCTCGACGAGATCATCGTCATCTGGAACACATTCGAGGCAGAACCACAGAGAATATCCCTGCCCTCCGCTCCCCACCCACCGATCGTCTACCGGGAGGAGAGGGATCGCCCGCAGCCGCGACAAGACCGGGACGCAGGGGGCGGTATGGCCATCTCCGTCGGACGGCTGCGCGAGTGTCCGGTGATGGATGTCCGGTTCGTCGCCCTGTCCCACAACACCGTTCGGGGGGCAGCCGGCGGCGCCATCTTGAGCGCCGAGTTGCTCAAAGCCCAGGGGTACATCGAATGAGGATCCCGTTCTCTGGGCCCGATGCCCCGTCACGGCTATCCACGAAGAGAGCCGGGAGCGTCTGTGGGTACAGCTCAGGAGAGAGACCCGTACGAGAGCCGTACTCAAGAGTGCGAGCGGGCCAATGCGCACAAGGACATCCAGGATGACCGTAGTCCGTAACGCCACCCCGGCCGACGTAGAGGGCGTAGCGGCCGTCGTCCGCGATGTCTGGGCACGGGAGATTCTGCCCGAGGTCTGCCGAGCCCAGACCGAGGATGACACCAGTGGGCTCTGGGTCGCCGTGGAGGAAGGCCACGTCGTCGGGTTCGCCTCGGCCTTCCTGACCGTGAACGAAGCCCAAGACCGTCGATGGGAGCTGGATCTCGTAGCCGTCACACCCGCCCTCCAGGGGCAGGGTCTGGGCGAGCGCCTGATCCGACGAGCCTGTCAGGACGGTGCGCAGCGGGACATCGCCCTGGTACGCGCCCTCGTCCGGGTCGGGAATGTCGCCAGCCAGAAGGCGTTCGGAAGGGCCGGGTTCATGACGGATCGCCGGGTCTATCATCTCCTGCAGTGGTCACCCCGACCCGCCAGAACCCCGGCAGCAGCCGTGGACGGTGTGTCACTCCTCCCGGTGGACACGCTCGTCTACCGCGGACTATGGATTGAGGGACTGGAGGACGTGTCTCCCATCAGGCAAAGCTCGGCCGTCGCCGCCGCCCGCTCGATCATCGCCAGGGGGGGTCGCCTCACCGCCGGGGCGCTGGTGGCCGCCGACAGGGAACACCTGCTGGCAGCTGGCGTGCGATCCCGGGCAGAGACGATCGGGGCGTACTACTGGTTCGTCACGCCAATCTCCGCTGCTGGCACACAACGGCAAACTATGCTACGGCACGGCCCAGGGCAGTGCCCTCAACGCGTGGTAGACTTTCCACATCAGCTCACGGAGCGTCAGCATGAAGATCTACGATCGCACATCCGTTCACGAGTTTCTGGGTGATCTGGTGGTGTTCCGCAACCTGGCCCCGCCAGACGAGCGCTTGCCGCGGTTGGACGACCTGAGGGAGCCCGCACGTGTGCCGCCCGGCGTCACCCCCCGGAAGAGTCAACCAGCCTACGGACGGGTCGTCGCCGAGCTCCTGCGAGCCGCCCGGAAGCTCGACGCACACCAGGCTGCTCTCGAACGCCTGGTGTACGTGGGTGACACCCGCTTGAACGACGCTGTCGCCTTCGACAATATCGCGAGCGCCGGGGGCTGGGCGGGACGGGCCTTCATTGCGTCAGAGACCCCTGAACCGACCACGGCGGAGATCGTCCAACGCGGGCCAACCGCGCTCTACTTCGCCAGCCGCTGGGGTGCCATCGTCGAGTTCGAGCGGTTCTGTGAGGAGCAGGGTTTTCCCATAGACCCACAGACAGCCGTGGTCATCGATCTGGACAAAACCGCCCTGGGCGCCCGCGGGCGCAACGATCGCGTCATCAACCAGGCCCGGGTGGAGGCCGTGCGCCGCGCCGTCGGCGGGCTGCTTGGGGATACCTTCGACCGACAGGCCTTTCAGGTAGCCTACGACACGCTGAACCAGACCGAGTTCCACCTTTTCACCGCCGATAATCAGGACTACCTGGCCTACATCTGTCTGATTCTGGGGAGTGGTCTGTACCAGCTCCAGCCCCTGCTGGACCGCGTGCGCGCCGACCAACTGACGTCCTTTGCATCCTTCATCGCCGAGGTCGACGAGCAAGCTGGCGAGCTCCCAGCTTCCCTGCGCCAGATTCACCAGGACATCTACAGGCGGGTACAGGCAGGTGACCCCACCCCCTTCAAGGCTTTTCGCTACCACGAGTACCAGGCTACCGTGGAACGCATGGGCTGCTTGAGCGACGACCTCCCCGTCGAGGACCTTCTGGCCCGGGAGATCGTGATCACCCAGGAGGTGCGAGAGGCAGCGCTGCGCTGGAAGGAGCAGGGTGCGTTGCTCTTCGGTCTGTCGGACAAGCCCGACGAAGCTTCCATCCCCACGGACCAGCTGGCGGGCGAGGGCTACCTGCCCATCCACCGGGTCGAAACGCACGCCGTGGGGGCGAGGTAGCCTCCATCCAGATCAGGGAGGGACAGCCGCACGGCCTCTCAGGGCTGGCTCGCCCGGAACCCCGGCTGCGGCAAGCCCGGCGTCAGCTACGACCCTATCTGTCGCTGCGAGCTCTGGAACGGCCCGATACGCCGGGGGCCGCTTGATCTGGCCTCCCGGACAGGACATGCCTATAGGCGACCGAGAATCGCGCTATCTCCTCAGTCAGGCGTTGGACCCACGTCCCCCGCGATGAACGCCTCCGTCCGCCGTCTCGCCTCGTCGTCGGTGAACTGAACGGGAGGCGACTTCATGAAGTACGAAGAGGGCTCGACAATGGCGCCGGAGAGGCCCCGGTCCATAGCCAACTTGCAGCAGCGCACCGCGTCGATCACCACCCCCGCCGAGTTCGGGCTGTCCCACACTTCGAGCTTGACCTCCACACTCAGCGGAACCTCTCCGAAGGTGGTGCCCTCCAACCGGATGTGGGCCCACTTGCGATCGGTGAGCCACGGCACGTAATCGGACGGGCTGATATGGATGTCACCCTCCGCCAGGGGGTAGTCAAGCTGACTCACGACGGCTCCTGTCTTGGAGATCTTCTTCGATGTCAGCCGGGCGGGCTCCAGCATATTGTAGAAGTCCATGTTCCCGCCGAAATTCAGCTGATAGGTCCGGTCGAGCCGCACGCCCCGGTCCTGCAATAACCGGGTGAGGATCCGATGCAGGATCGTAGCGCCAACCTGACTCTTGATGTCATCGCCGATGACCGGGAGCCCACGTTCGGTGAACCGACCCTGCCAGTACTCCTCGCCGGCGATGAAAACGGGCACGCAGTTGACGAAGCCACACCCCGCATCCAGTATCTGCTCAACATACCACTTGGTGGCCATCTCGCTGCCTACCGGGAGGAAACTGACCACTACATCGGTCTTCGTCTCCTGCAGAATCCGTACAATGTCGTCGGTAGGTCCGGGCGCCTTGGTGATCACCTTGCGCAGATACTCACCCAAACCATCGTGGGTCATGCCCCGGTTGACGGGCACGTTGAGCCTTGGCACATCGGCGAACCTGGCTGTGTTGTTGGGCTCTTGCCAGATAGCCTCGGATAGGTCGAGGCCAACCTTGTTCCGGTCGATATCGAAGGCTGCGGTGAACTCGATATCGCGCACGTGATAGCCCCCCAGATTCACGTGCATCAGCCCGGGCACAAAGGCATCATCTGGGGCATCCCTGTAGAACTCAACGCCCTGGACCAGTGACGAGGCGCAGTTGCCCACGCCCACCAGTGCCACGCGTACTTTGTCCTGCTCCGCCATTTCCTTGAAACCTCCTGTGAACGTGATGGAATGGATTCAGTCTTCTTATCTCCTGAGACAGCCCCAGCGGGTCAGGATAACCAGACCTGTCTGGTTATTCCCATGGGCCGGTCTGAAACGCGCGCCGGCCCAAGGGGAGAAGCTGACTCAACCCGTTGACTACCGGACGCGGACCCCTCTCAGGTGGATCCACTGTGTCGACCCTCCGGCTATGGTATCCCAGAAAGACCGTCATGTCAACTGCCGGGAAGGTGTTGGCGGGTGTGTCCTTGCTGCT
>SKLM01000353.1 GCA_007123205.1 Thermoflexales bacterium | reverse complement strand
CGATTGCCAGATCCGCTCACCTGCAGGGTGCAGTTATCACGAACCACGTCCGGGCTGTCGACCTGATGACGGCCAAGGGGCGCGTGGTCGGTGCCACCGTCGTCGATCAACTCGGAGGACGCCACATCGAGGTACAGGCCCGGGTGGTCGTCAGTGCCACCGGAGTCTGGGGAGACCGGGTGCTGGCGATGGACAGGGCGTCAGAGCCGAGGGTGCTTCGGCCGACGAAGGGGGCTCATCTGGTCGTCCGTCGGAACAGACTGTGCTCCAGACACGCGGTCGTCTTCGACTCGCCGTCTGACGGGCGCCACGTGTTCCTCATCCCGTGGGGCGACTTTGCCCTGGTCGGTACTACGGACACACCCTTCCGGGGCGAGCTGGACAACCCCGCTGCCACGATGGAGGATGTGGATTATCTGCTGGAATCCGTATCTCACGCTTTTCCTCACGCCCAGCTCGCTTCTGACGACATCATCAGTACCTTCGCCGGCCTCCGCCCGCTAATCGCGGACGGTGGCCCCGCTCCACAGTCGGGGACGGGTGCCGGCACTAGCTATGCCTTCTCGCGCGAACACCAGATCGAGGAGAGTGCCACTGGGTTGATCACGATCACCGGAGGCAAGCTAACCACGCACCGTCTTATGGCCGAGCAGACCGTCGATCAGGTTCAGGAGCGACTGTCGACGGACGTCGGATCCGGGAGGTGGCGGCAGTGCCGCACGCGTGAGCCATTGGAGTTCGCGCAGACCAGACCCACGCTCTCGGGCGAGGCAGACCCGGACGTGGAGCAGCACCTAATGGCAACCTACGGCAACCAGGCAGCGCGGATCCTCGCTTACGCGGAGGAGAATCCGGCACTGATGGAGAGGATCGTGCCGGATCTGCCATACTTGATGGCGGAAGCTGTCTACTCGATCCACCACGAGATGGCGCTGACCCTGAGCGACGTTCTCATACGGCGCACGCATGTCATATACGAGACGACAGACGGCGGGCTGTCCCGCGCCCGAGCCGTGGCCGAGTTGATGGCATCGCGCTTGGGATGGGACGAGTTGGCGATCGATCAGCAGCTGTCGCGCTACGCGTCTGAGGTGAACGACACTCAGAGATGGAGGGAGACCTGAAGGCCTCCGGCCGCCAGCCTGTTGCTCTTCGTCGCAGGGCTGCTTCCCCGGGTTAAGATCGGGACCGCAACCCCGGATCAAGGGCAGTCTATGCCTTCGGCTCGCTGACGGTGGAGTAGCGACCGTACTCAGTAGGCCTACCGACCGGTACACGCCCATTGCCGGGGGGTGGGTTTCGCAGTATAATCTCGCCCATATGGATGTGGAAGTCAGATGGTTCGGTCAGACTTGTTTCCGCCTGAACAGCCGACACTCGATCTCTGTGGTGGCGGACCCCTATTCTCCCGAAGTAGGACTGAGGCTTCCCGACCTGCAAGCGGACATCGTTACCGTGAGCCACCAAGGCAGTTGTGACTATCTGGCGGGCGTCCACGGCCCGTTTCGCGTCCTCGTCGGCCCAGGCGAATACGAGATCAAGGGAGTGTTCATCACCGGTATCACCACTTTTGCCGACAACCAGGGAGGCCGGGTACGCGGCTTGAACACGGTGTTCACTTTTGACTTCGGTGGCACGACCATCTGCCATCTGGGTCGGCTTGGCCATGTCCCGACACCATCTCAGGTGAAAAACCTGGGATCAGTGGACGTTCTGTTGGTGCCGGTGGGGGGAGCTGGGAGCCTCACCTCCACACAGGCTTCGGAAGTCATTGGTCTGCTGGAGCCAGGCACTATCGTTCCGATGCGCTATCGCATCCCCGGGGTTCTGGAGGATCTCGAAGACGTTGATCACTTCCTCAGGGAAATGGCTATGGAGGGAATTGGTAGCCAGGAGACCTTGACAGTGAGCCCCGCGGGCGCCAGCGAAGCGACGGATATCGTGGTGCTCGAGCCGAGCGTCTAGGGTGGGGGGATGACTATGCTGAAGGTCGCTTGCTTCGTGATTGTCGCCATCTCGGTGGTCATGGTCGGTTGTCGAGGAGACGTTGGGGACGGGGGCTTCGACCTGCTTCTGGAGACTGGACGAGCTCACCTGACAGCAGGGGAGTACAGCGAAGCCGTCGTTGCCCTCGAATCAGCGGTCGAGCAGAAGCCGGAGCACAGCACTGCGTATTTCTTACTGGGGCAGGCGTACAACCAGACCGGAAAGCTGTCCCAGGCTGTCGATGCGTTCGACAAAGTGTTGGAGCTTGATCCGGAGAGCGCCGCCGCTTACCACAACCTGGGGGTCACCTACCTCCAGTTGGGTGATGTAGGGTTAGCCACCGATGCGTTCGAGGCGGCCTTGGAGCTGGATCCTGACGATGCGGACACCCGGTACCAACTGGGCGCCGCCTACCTCACGCTGGCCCTCGCGGACAGCGGACCGACCGCCGCGCCCGATCCGGAGCTCCTCGCTCAAGCAACAGAGGAGTTCGAGAAAGCGTTGGCATTGAGAGAGAATATGCCTGAGGCCCTGATCGGTCTGGGGAACATCCATCTCCAGCAAGGGGATCCCTCCTCAGCCATCCCACTGCTGCAACAAGCCATAGACTTGGTGCCCAGTTCACGGGAGGCCCATTACGCCTTGGGAGGTGCGTATGCCCAGAGCGGGAACATCGCCGGCGCCTGCGAGACGTACAGCGAGTTCTTGTCTCTTGGGCCGCCGCCAACCTGGCACAGCCAGGCGGAGCAGATAATGGCGAGGCTTGGGTGTGAGTGACGGGCTGTTGTGCCGCAGTCGCCAGGCCCGATTGGGACCGTCCCCAGGGGGAGACGGACCGTCCGATCGACCCCGAACAGTTGGCAGTGACCGGTCTTCTGCAGCGTGGGAGCCGGTGGAACTGAGCAAGAGGCTGCGGGTAGAGAGCTTTGTGGCGTAGGGCCGCCAGACGATTAGGTGGTCTCCCTTTGGTGGACAGATTATCGCATCAAGGTCGGTGATGATAAAACTACTGATGTCTTGGAACATCCGGGCCGGATTGGAGGACGAGTATTTCGAGTTCGTGATGGAGGACTTCGCACCCGGGCTCCTCGAGTTGGGGATCCGGCCCACAGACGCGTGGTACACTGCTTACGGCAACCACCCGCAGATCCTGACGGGCGGAGTTGCGGACGACTTGGGCAGTCTGCAGAGAGCACTCGCCTCCCGAAAGTGGCACGTCCTGAAGCTGGAACTGCTGACCTACGTGACCGACTACCATGAGAAGGCCGTGCGGGCCACCGGAGGGTTCCAGCTGTGACAGCTCGCATCCGGAAAGAACAGCGGGCGTGACCTTTGGTTGGCCACGCCCGCGGGCTTCACTGAATGCCTCCGCCGGAATCCAGCTAGATCAGCTAATCCTCAGAAGACGCATCGGACTTACTCTTGGCAGTATCGCTGCTGCTTGCCGACGACTCTGCCGACTCCTTTGTCGCTCGGGGAACAGCGGTCGAAGACTTAGCTCTGTTGTCCGTGACGTAGAATCCTGATCCTTTGAAGATGATCCCCACCGGTTGGATCAGACGATGCACCTCTCCGCAGCATTCTGGACATACCCTCACAGGTTCATCCTCCATATGCTGCCGCCGTTCGAAACGCACCCCACAATCCCCACACTCATACTCGTACAATGGCATAGTTGTGAATCCTCCCCTAAGCTGTGTCGGCGCTAGATTATAGCCCAAACCCGCGCTAATGGCAAGCCATTAGCATCAAGTCTATCGCCAGCCGACACAGTCAGCGCACATCGGCGGACTGCGTGAACTCGTCGGCCAAGCCGATTCCCTCGTGGACCGTACCAGAGCGATTCACCCTGGGTTACGTCTAATCCGCGCCGATGGTTCGGGGAGGTTCAGCCCATGTGGCGGCGGCGCCCCGGATCAACGGGTTCTCCGTCGTCGCAGCCGGTTGCAGGCCTTCAGCTCGAGCCGGTCCACGTCTGGCCACCCTGGTCACTTCCTCTCATCGGGGTCGATCTATACCTGTCACCCGTCTTCCGACCAGCCGCACCCTAACTATCGGACCAGGTCTCGCGGATCGCCTCCCACTCCCTCGGGGTGTTCACGTTCCGAAAGGAGTTGAGATGGGGATCAATGACCTTGACCTCCGGCAGCGTCACATACCGCACGCGAACGTCGGGGAAGAAGGAGATCACCCGATGTGCCCCTCCGGTGATGGCTCTCTCGATAGCGGGAAGGCACGTGCGGCGGTAAGCCGCATGGAGAGGCTCCGTGTACCGGCCGTGGCGAAGGAGAGCAACGTCGAAGCCCACGGCCCAACCCGCGAATGCCACCAGGAGATCGGGCTCCACGAAGGGCATGTCGCACCCGACGGCCAAGCTTAGATCGTTTGAGGCTGCGTGAAGCCCGGCATGGAGCCCCCCGAGGACACCGACGCCCGGAAACCGGTCCTCCACAACCCGAGCCCCCAAACCCACGTAGGGACTCACCTCTCCTGCGACGATCAGGACCTCGGCACAGACGTCCATGGTGCGCTCCAGGACGATCTCGATCAGGGATCGCCCTTCGAGCTGCAAGAACGCCTTGTTGCGCCCCATCCGCCGGCTGGCACCGCCCGCTAGGACCAGGCCGGTCAGGGCATCGCTGGGCCGTTCCCTATCCATCCCCGAAGAGCCGTCTTTCCACCTCCCTCAGCCTGTCAACACCCTTGATTTCGTACGGCAGGAGAGGTATCTGGGTCAATCCGATCGTCGCTCCGTACTCAGCCTCCAGCATCCGGATGTAGGGCTCCTGCATGTCTCTCCGCTGCCGTAGGAAGTCACACTCGGCATCTAGAACCACGTGGTTAACCACAAGGTGGCTCACGTCGATCCCGTGTTCCGCCAGACTCCTCCTCACCCTTCTCGTCTGGTAGACTCCCAGGGCCTCAGGAATCGTCACCAGGATGAACCCAACATTCGAGGGGTCGGTGAAGAAGCGGGTCACATCCTCAGCCAACTCCGTCCAGCTCTTGATGAGCTCCGTCAAGGGTGCCCTGGAGAGGCTAAAGGCATCTCGTAACTCCACGTAGACCCGGGGAGCTGTGCGGAGGTGTTCGATGAACCGACGAGGAAGATCGAGCAAGCGCAGGGTATCACCAGCGGGCGCTGTGTCCCACACCACCAGGTCGTAGCGCCCCTCCCGCACCCGTTCCAGGATGTAGTCCAGCATGAACTCTTCCTGGATGCCGGGTGCCATCGCCACGTAGTCCACGATCTCGTCGTACGGAAGGTCGACCAGGGCCGAGGCAGCCTCATACACCTCGGGGCCGAACTTCTCTTTCCAGCGGCGCATCACTTCATCTGGCGCGATCTCGATGGCGAAGAGATTGTCGACCCCGGGAACTGCCCGTTCTCGAGGACCGATCTGTGCTTCGAATATGTCGGACAGCGAGGGGGTGTAGTCCGAGGTCATGATCAGCGTCCGTCTACCGGACAAAGCGTAGTGGAGCGCCGTGGCTGCCGACGATGTGGTCTTCCCCACACCGCCCTTGCCACCGAACATCACCACACGTCTCTCTGATCGATCCAGCCCTGCCAGTGTCATAATGGATCCTCAGCTCCACATCATCGGCTTGTGCTGCGCCCGACACACATGTCCTCCAGGCCTGATCAGGACCGCTGCGGACCGGTCACCGTCGTTCCTTCCTCGGGTCTTTCAATGAGGACGCTTCGATGCGCGACCGAATCCTGCCAAGGTATCAACGTCTGCGACGTGATGGCTTGCCTTGTCCTAACCTCCCCACGGCATTTGGGCATATTCCTCAAAGGCTGTGTCGTGAAGTCGCTGGAAGAACTCCGCGTGTCCCTGCTCCCAGCGGGCAAGCATCTCCAATGCCGCGCGAGCTTCACCCTCGGTCCTCTCAGCGGCCGATTGGTAGAACTCGGCGAAGTCACGCTCGATGAGGTAGGCCATGCGCAGCACAGCAAGATCGGGCACCATGGATTCTACTACGGTCTGATCCAACATCTCGGACGCGGCGCGCTCGGAGAAGAAACCTTCCCTCTGCCACCCCGTGTCTCCCTCCTGCTGCGAGTTCGCCTGCTCGAGGGCATCGAGCAACCCCTGTATGAAGTCGATGTGCCTCTGCTCCTCCTCAGCCAGACGGCGGAACGCACCCACGACAGCCGCGTGGTTCATACGGTCAGCATTCTGCTCAAAGAAGTGCTTTCCTTCATACTCTCGCTGCAGCGCGTATCGGTAGATCCTGCGAACATCCATCTCGCACCCCTTTTCAGTCTGGCTCAGGTCTGAGCCCCCCACACCCCCTACTCGCAGGCCCTTCGAAATCGCCGAAATCACCGGGCGGGCTGCGTTCCCATCGTCGTGGCCCACAGCCCTGTCTCACGCCAGTGCCGGAACCCTCATCATCGCCCGGCAGGACAACCCGCGAACTCATCCGTCCAGGAGCGCCCACTCGAAGGCCTATCAATCACACGGAGTCAGATGACTGGCAATCCCGCAACCCAGTCCCGATTACCGCGGAAGATCCTGATGCCTCTTCATTATCTGCACATCACCGACGGAGCCAGCGGTCAACCGGCCCACCACTGCAGCACGCTGCACGTTGCAGGTTGCACGTTACAGGTTCGAGGAGTGTTAGCAGGTTGCAAGTCCAACGTTCACCCCTCAAGGGGACCGTTCATCCCGTCCCCTACTCTTCCGCGTCACCATCCACCGCCGCGACCTTCACGGCGGACACTTTGAACTCAGGAATCTTGGCCACCGGATCGAGAGCGGAATTGGTTAGGTAGTTCACATCCGAATCCTCGAAGTGGAAGGTGGCAAAAATCAGCCCGGCGGGCACACGGTCGGTGACCTCAGCCTTGGCCACGATCTCGCCCCTCCGCGAGGCGATCCTGACCCTCCCTCCATGCGCGATACCGTGCTCTCGAGCATCTTCGGGACTAATCTCCACCTTCGCCTCCGGGTACATCGCCTCCAGGTTCTCGGCGTGATGGGTCAAGGTACCGCTGTGCCAGTGGTATAGGACACAGCCGGTGGTGAGCATCAGCGGGTACTCTTCATCGGGGAGCTCAGCCGGCGGGCGGTGATCGACAGCCGCGAAACGACCGACTCCGCGGCTGAATCTGCCGACGTGAAGGATCGGTGTGCCCGGATGCTCCTCGGTCGGCACTGGCCACTGGAGCTGCTCACCGTCGGCCAGCCTGCCATAGCTGACGCCACCATAGATGGGCGCCAGGGCGTTGATCTCCGCCATCACATCTTCAACAGACGAGTAGTCCCAAGCAGCGTAGGGCGCCTCCGGCAGAGGACTCGCCACATCGAGAGCCAACAGTCGCTTTGCCAGCTCAGTCACGATCCACGCATCGTTCTTCGATTCGCCCACAGGCTCTATCGCCTGACGCACCCGCTGCACCCGTCGCTCCGTGTTGGTGAAGGTACCGTCCTTCTCGGCGAAGCTGGCCGCCGGGAGGACCACGTGGGCCATCCGTCCGGTCTCATTCAGGAACAGATCTTGATGGACCAAGAAGGCGGTCTCC
Organism: Thermoflexales bacterium; assembly: GCA_007123205.1. GTDB lineage: Bacteria > Chloroflexota > Anaerolineae > B4-G1 > B4-G1 > SKLM01. The sequence goes on along the minus strand of SKLM01000353.1, from coordinate 1,765 downwards.
TCAAGATCGTGCCGCGCGTGATCCAGATCCGGCTCGCTGGTCATAGGGTTCTCGCCGATGATGTACAGACAGCGGATCGGCCCCACGTCCGCTGCATCGAGCATCTCCGTCACCGTCAACCCGACCTCATCCGAGAGACTCACGCCCCACGCACGCTCGAACTTCTCCCGCACCGCCGGATCGGTCACCGACTGATACCCCGCATAGACATTGGGAAGGCTGCCCATGTCACAGGCACCCTGAACGTTGTTCTGACCCCGCAGCGGGTTGACCCCACCGCCCGGTACACCCACGTTTCCGAGCAGCATCTGAAGATTGGCAACGCTCATCACGTTGTCCACGCCGGTCACGTGCTGCGTGATGCCCATGCAGTAGAGGAGAGCGCCAGGCCGGTTCTCAGCCAATAGCCGAGCCGCCTCCTCGATCTCCTCAACTGGGACTCCCGTGATGCCACTGGCTACCTCCGGCGGATATCGCTCGACCGTTTCCTTCAGGGCTGCGAAGCCTTCGGTCCGCTCGGCGATGAACGTATCGTCGTGCCAGCCCTCGCGGATGATGACGTGCATCAGCCCGTTTAGAAGCGCGATGTCCGTACCGGGCTCAGGCTGCAGATGCACATCCGCATAATCGGCGATGTCGATATGACGCGGATCCGCCACGATCAGCTTTGTCCCACGGCGTCGCTTTGCCGCCCTGACTTTGATCCCGATAACAGGATGCTGCTCAGTAGTATTGCTGCCGATGATGAAGATGCAGTTGCTCTCCTCGGTGATGTCCTGAATCGAATTCGTCATCGCGCCACTGCCAAAACTTGTCACCAGACCGGCGACAGTTGCACTGTGTCAGAGGCGAGCGCAGTGGTCGATGGTGTTGGTCATCATCAGCTGCCGCGCGAACTTGCTGAAGAGGTAGTTCTCCTCGTTGGTACACTTGGCCGATACCAGCATCCCAAAGGCCTCCGGACCACCCTCGGCTCTTGCCTCAGCGAACTTGCGCGCCGTCAGATCCAGAGCCGTATCCCAATCCGTCTCGATGAACGTGTCCGGGGCGATGGTGGTCGTGCCGTGACCGTCCTGACCGTCGTCGTACACTCTCCACGCGCCGCTCTCCACGCGCTTCGTGACGTCAGCCAGCAGCCCGGCCCGAACCAGCGGTCGCACCAGCCGGTCCGGGTGGTTGACGAAGTCGTACCCGTAGCGTCCCTTGACGCAGAGTGCCAGCCCGTTGACCGGGGCGTCCTCGCTGGAGGTCACGCGCACGATCTCGCCATCGCGCACGTGCAGGTCCAGGGTGCAGCCCACCCCACAGTAGACACAGGTGGTACGCACTCGCTCGGCCTCCCCGAGCCATCCTCTCTCTACACTCATCTTGTCGAAGAGGGCGCCCGTGGGGCAGTAGGCGACACACTGCCCGCAGCTCTCACATCGAGCGTCTAGCATGGGCTGATCGGCACCGGCGACGAGCTTCGTCTGGAAGCCTCGATTGGCAAAACTCCATACGTCGCGGTTCTGGATCTCCTCACAGGCTCGGATACACCGTCCGCACACGATGCACTTGTTCCGGTCGACGAAGACAAAGGGATTCGGATCGGGATCGATCTCGTAACGATGGCACTGCCCGTTAGAAGTCGGTTCGGGAACGCCATATTCGGCAGCCAGATCCTGCAACTCGCAGAGGCCGTTCACCTGGCACGCGCAGGCGAGACACCGTGACGCTTCCGCGACGGCGGCCTCCTCAGTGAAGCCACACTCCACCTGCTCGAAGG
>SKLM01000197.1 GCA_007123205.1 Thermoflexales bacterium | reverse complement strand
GTTGAGCCCGTTTGTGTGGGTTGAGGCGGGATTGCGGAAGCTGATCGAAGGGCGACGGTGGATGAGGTGGACTGCCTCCAGTAGCGGGCGGGTCACAGACCCGCCCGGAGCCAGTGTTGGGGGGCGGAGCTAGCGTCAGGGGGCGGAGCTAGCGTTAGGGGCCGGAAACAGTAGTTGAGCCCGTTTGTGTGGGTTGAGGCGGGATTGCGGAGGCTGATCGAAGGGCGACGGTGGATGAGGTGGACTGCCTCCAGTAGCGGGCGGGTCACAGACCCGCCCGGAGCTAATGTTGGGAGGCGGAGCTAGTGTTGGGAGGCGGAGCTAGTGTTGGGGCCGGAGCTAGCGTTAGGGGGCGGGAGCTAGTGTTAGGGCCCGGAGCTAGTGTTGGGGGTTGGGGCGGTGGCGAGGGCAGCGCCCGGGTCCGGCGGCGGACCCGGGCGATCCTGTGTTACCGGATCCAGGGATTGGCGCGCTTCTCCTGGCCCACGGTCGTCTTGGGCCCGTGACCGGGATAGACTACGGTGTCATCGGGCAGCGCAAAGACCACTTCCTTGATGGAATGCATCAGCGTCGCCTGGTCTCCGCCGGGCAGGTCGGTTCGTCCGACACCGCGCGAGAAGAGGAGATCGCCCACGAACGCCACGGCCTGATCTGCCAAGTAGAACGTCACGCCCCCAGGACTGTGGCCGGGCGTGAATAGAACCTGGAAGGTGAGCGTACCAACCTCAAGGGTCTGTCCAGCGGACAGCTCGACGTCGGGCGGCGGACTGGCCTCCACATCCAGACCCCATAGAGAGGCGCCCCCTCGCGCCTCCAACAGAGGGCGCTCTTTGGGGTGAATTGCCAGCTGCGCACCAGTCGCAGCGACCACCTCGGCTACACCGCCTATGTGGTCAAAGTGAGCGTGAGTGAGAAGAACGTACTCCACCTGGAGATCATCCCGCTCGGTGTGTTGGACGATACGCTTACCTTCGTCACCAGGATCGATCACGACCCCGCGACGGGTCTGCTCGCACCCCACGATATAGCAGTTCGTCTGGTTCATTCCGACGGCGATGGCACGAAGGATCATCTCTTTCTCCTGATCACGATTGACACCCTTCCGACTTGCACCCAGCGGGACCGGTCTCACTCCATTCCGGTCCGACCACTGTCAGTTCCCCTCAGACTCACCGGACGATAGGGTTGAGGTGACACTATCTCCAGCCAGTCTGTCCGACTGGCACGGTCGCGTATTATAGCCAACGGCCATGGCTTTGTCCAACGAGAAAAACGTGTTACCATGAAGGATCGCCTGTCCACACAGTAGAGACGCACAAGTCAGCAGCGCAGCGGATGCGAGATGCTTGATCGATCAGATAGCAAGAACAAACTGGTTGTGCGAGGAGCACGAGAGCACAACCTGAAGAATGTCGATGTCGAGATTCCACGGGATCACATGGTGGTCATCACGGGTATCTCCGGATCCGGCAAATCGTCCCTGGCGTTTGACACCGTGTACGCCGAAGGCCAACGCCGTTACGTGGAGAGCCTCTCGGCCTATGCCCGCCAGTTCTTGGGTCAGATGGAGAAGCCGGACGTCGATCAGATCGAGGGGTTGTCGCCGGCCATCTCCATCGATCAGCGGGGCGTGTCACACAATCCTCGATCCACGGTCGGCACTGTCACAGAGATCTACGACTACCTGAGGCTGCTGTATGCCCGGGTGGGTGATCCGCACTGTCCCCGGTGTGGCCGGGAGGTGACGCAACAAGACGCCCAGCAGATCGTGGATGCGGTGATGGGAATGGAGCCAGGAACCCGCTTCCAGATATTGGCTCCGCTGATCAAAGACCGCAAAGGGCACCATCAGGCGATCCTCGACGACGTACGGAAAGCGGGATTCGTCCGCGTGCGGGTGGACGGTGAGGTCCGTGATGTGGACGAACGGATAGAGCTTGATCGCTACAAGATGCATACCATCGAAGCAGTCGTGGATCGTCTGGTCATCCCGGAGGACGGGGGAAATGGATTCCGTTCGCGCTTGGCCGACTCAACGGAGACGGCCCTTCGGTTGAGCGACGGGATTGTTATCGTCAATGACGTATCATCGACTCCGGCCCGGGACATCCTCTACTCAGAGCGCCTGGCCTGTCCGGTGTGCAGCATCAGTCTGCCCGAGATCGAACCTCGTACGTTCTCCTTCAACAGCCCTCATGGTGCCTGCCCCGAGTGCGAGGGTCTCGGAACGCAGATGAAACTGGACCCGGAGCTGATCGTGCCCAATCCCGACCTCAGCCTTGGGGAAGGCGCCATACAGGCCTGGCACACAGAGCGGAAGCAGGGCTACCGGTGGCGGATGATCCAAGCAGTCTGCGATCACTTCGGTATTCCCATCGACGTGCCCTGGAGCGAACTGAATGGCGCTCAGCAGCGCATCATCCTGCACGGCAGCGGCGATGAGCAGATCGAGCTGGCATACGTCAACCGAGAGGGTCAGCATCGCAGGTACCGAACACAGTACGAGGGTGTGATCCCAAACCTGGAGCGGCGCTATCGGGAGACCGACTCTGACTACGTCCGGGACAAGATAGAGAGGTTCATGACGTACCGACCCTGTCCGGCCTGCGGTGGGGCACGGCTACGGCCGGTGGCATTGGCGGTCACCATCGCTGGAGAGTCCATCGACCGGCTCACCGGATGGCCCGTGAATCGGCTGCTGGCTTGGATCGACGAGTTGTCCGATGGTCGCTTCCAGGATATGTCGAAACCCATCGAGACTTCCGAACCCCCTGACCTGCTCTCGATGAAGCAATGGCAGATCGGACGGCGGGTTCTAAAGGAGATCCACGACAGACTCCACTTTCTTGCTAACGTGGGGCTGGGATACTTGACCCTGGATCGAACGGCTACGACTCTGGCGGGGGGGGAGGCACAACGGATCCGGCTGGCGACCCAGATTGGTTCCAGACTGGTCGGTGTGCTGTACGTGTTGGACGAGCCGAGCATAGGACTGCACCAACGGGATCAGGCGCGTCTCATCGACACCCTGCACGAGATGCGTGATCTGGGGAACACCCTCCTGGTAGTCGAGCACGATGAGGCCACTATTCGTGCGGCGGATTGGATCATAGACCTCGGGCCGGGGGCGGGGAAACACGGTGGCGAGATCGTCGCTTCTGGCACCGTTGCCGACGTGGTTGACGCTCCGGGGAGTATCACCGGCGCATATCTATCGGGCCGGCGGCGGATTCCGATTCCGGAGCGTCGCCGCGAGGGTAATGGCCATGGCCTCGTCATCCGGGGAGCTCGGGAACACAATCTGAAGGACATTAACGTGAGCATCCCCCTGGGACGATTTGTCTGCATCACGGGGGTGTCCGGCTCAGGCAAGTCAACGCTCCTTATCGATACTCTGTATCGGCGGCTGGCGCAGTTCATCCACGGCTCGCACGAGCCCGCGGGAGATCACGATCACATTCAGGGCTCCGAATTGGTTGATAAGGTGATCAACATTGATCAGTCGCCCATCGGCCGTACGCCACGCTCGAATCCCGCAACCTACACCAGTCTGTTCACGCCGTTAAGAGAGCTGTTCGCATCGCTCCCGGAGGCGAAAGTGCGCGGCTATGAGAAGGGGCGGTTTTCGTTCAACGTGAAAGGCGGTCGGTGCGAGGCGTGCAAGGGGCACGGGACTCTGCAGATCGAGATGCAGTTCCTTCCGGACATCTTCATCCCCTGCGATGTCTGTCATGGTAGGCGGTACAACCGGGAGACGCTCCAGGTACGCTACAAAGGGCGGAACATCGCCGAGGTTCTCGACATGACCGTAGACGAGGCCGCTGACTTCTTCGCGAACATCCCGACCCTCAAACGGAAGCTCAAGACCCTGCGGGATGTGGGGCTCGGCTACATCACCCTGGGACAACCGTCACCGACCCTTTCCGGTGGCGAGGCACAGCGAGTCAAACTCTCCCGGGAACTGAGCAAGCAGGCAACGGGACAGACCCTGTACGTGCTCGACGAACCGAGTGTCGGGTTGCACGCCGCAGACGTGGATAAGCTCATCGCTGTGCTCAACCGGCTGGTCGACGCCGGGAACACGGTGGTCATCATCGAACACCATCCCGACATCATAAAGGTCGCAGATTGGATCATCGATCTCGGCCCGGAAGGGGGAGACGCCGGCGGCGAGGTTGTGGCCGAGGGCACGCCGGAACAGGTAGCGCAGATCGCTGGAAGCCACACAGGAAAGGTGCTAGAGCACGTCTTGAACGGCGAGGCCCGGCTCTAGATCCGGGGCGGGTACCAAGGCTGGGTCCGGGTCACTGGGCAGGGGATACTCCTCCCGCGGGCACGGATTGGCTGAGTAGCAGCAAGACCCATCGGTGGCAGCCCCGGACGGAATCGTCCAAGAGGTCGGGGCTATACCCTCTCGCCTGCTCGGGTTCGAGCGGTACCGACGATAGAGATTCCTCGCTGCGGTACTGAGAAACCGGCCTCGTCTATGCGGGTTCCAGGGGTGTCGAGACCGACATTCCTGGTCAACGGGGGTACCGAGAAAACGCATCCGCTGTGTTCACGTTCAGTGTGGAAGCGGATGCAAAGCTGTCGACGATGACGGCCCTCGTCACGGCCCGGCACCACCAACCTGGCCCTCTCCCCCCGGGGAAGAGGGGAACCAACGGCGCGCTCGTCTTCTGCTGGGGTCGCTACGCGTCGGTTCCTGACGGACGGGGCTAGCGTGTGCGAATGCTGGCAGCGACCTTGGCCAGATTCCTCGTCGCTGGCGTTACTGAGCAACTCGAGACGCAATGCAAGTCACTCCCATTCTGAGTGGAACGCACGCCCCGTGGTTAACTCGGAATGACGGTGTGAGGTTTTTCGGACTCATAGTGGGGCCACATCACGTCCGTACTTGGGAATGGGAGGCACTGGAAAGCTGGTTGGTGGGCGCAGGGCTGCCTGCGGCAGCGGGCGGATTGATGAATCCGCCCGGAGCGGGGGACCGTGGTGCGCGGGTTGGCTGGCCACGCTGGCCACCGGCTAGCATAGTCGATGGCAGGAATCAGACAGCTCTGGGAGTGACGGGCATGGGATCTCGCGGGGATACTGGGCGCAGGGCTGCCTGCGGCAGCGGGCGGATTGATGAATCCGCCCGGAGCAGAGACCGCAGTAGCGAGGGCTTCGTATGACACTGCCAGGCGGCGGCAGGACGGGCTATGGGCTTTGCTGCCTGTCGCGGTCGTGATACAATGCGCCAGAAACAATGGAGCGATTAGATACCAGCGAGGAGCGAACGATGTCCGAGTTAGGCAGATCCTGCGGTCGTTACTTCGAGGAATTCCAGATTGGGGACGCCCTCGAGACTCGTGGACGCACGATCACCGAGAGCGACGTCATGCAGTTTGCGGGGCTGTCGGGTGACTACAATCAGCTGCACACCGATGCCGAGTATGCCAGCGAGACGATGTTCGGGGAGCGCATTGCCCACGGGCTGCTGGGCCTTTCCATCGCCAGCGGACTCAGTTCTCGGCTGGGCTTCGCGGAAGGGACTGTGGAGGCCTTCGTCTCTCTGGACTGGAGGTTCCGCGCTCCGATCAAGCTGGGCGACACAATCCGCGCGCAGCTCGAAGTGGTGCGGAAGAAGGAAATGGCCCGTCTGGGAGGAGGATTTGTCGTCTTCGACGTGGTGGTCCTCAATCAAGAGGATCAGACCGTGCAGAAAGGCAACTGGACACTGCTCATCAAAGGAGCTCCTTAGGGGTGTGTAGGGGCGACGCGGCTCCGCGGGGGTTCCCGGCCGTTCACTTCTCATAGCCGGGTTGGAGTCCGCCCCATTCGGCAGCTCCGGAGCCTCCCAGACCCGAGAACCGGGCTCGGACCGCTGTCCCCAGTCCCCAGCGGGTGCGGAAGCTCGGTGCCGAGATCGGTTCGTGGTGTCAGCCCGCGTGAAGATGTGATGGAAGGAGACCCGTTATGAGAAGGTCGGTTAGGGCCCTGTTGACGCTAGCCTTGTGGCTGAGCGTGAGCATCTCGCCCGTACCGCCTGTCTCATCCTGGATCGTGCAGGCCAGCCCAGCGTCTCCAGCCCCCCTGGTTGGCAACCAGAGACCGTCTCAATCCGTGGCTGCCTTTTCTCTCGATGGGGTGGGCCTTACGATGGGTACCGCCTTCTTTCGCCATCTGGAATTCGCCACCCCAGAACCGAGTTCTTCCATACAAGTGGCGACTGCCATTGAGCGAGACCCGCTGTACAAGGAACTCTCGGTCATCGCCGTTCCCTTCGGAACAGAGCCGCCCACCGAGTCTCTCCCGACAGCCGCATGGGACAGCGAGGAGATGTACCGCGCCGCTCTCAGGGAGTATCGAGAAGCCCAGGGGGGAAATCCGCAGTCTGGTGGCGTGATACGGTTGTTCGACAGGGACGTGGTTGGCCTGACCAGCCAAGTGGACTTACCACTCGGTCGGAGCGGGCTGACCCGCGTGCTCATTGCCGAGTGGGTTGTACAGGCTGGGCCCAGAGTCTGGATTGTGAGAGCAAGCCAAGAGCTGACAAGCGACGCTCCTCCCGAGCCGCAGGCCATGGATTCACTGGTGGGTACAACCCTGATCAGCGATGACCTGGAACAGCCGTCGACGAGTCTGGCGGTCGTGGAGCAACGTCCATCCCCTACCGATGCGGATCTCGAACTCATGATCGAGGCCAGCTCTGTGGATTCCGAATTGCCCTTCCCCTCCTGGTGGAGGGGAGACTGCGACATTGACTTCTTCCGACAGCAGACGGGTGTCGACTCGTACCCGCTGGGAGCTGAGTATCGGGGGCTGAAGGCCTGTGGCCCACGGCCGTGGGCCGACGGCGGCCCGCAGACGTATGTGGACTTTGGCGCCGGGCCGCGCCAGATAGAGTGGCAATGTCCAGAGCTCACCAAACGGTTCCTGTACCTGGCCTACGGCATCCCACCCTACCTGGCCCACGGAAGTCAGGTGGTCTGGAACTACTCGGGCGACTTGCTCGAGAAGGTGCCCAATTGTGCCGCCGGGCGGGCCCCGCAGCCTAACGACGTGCTGAGCTACGGGTCGACCTCGACGTACGGACATACCTCCGTCGTCATCGTGTCCGACGTGGATTCGGGCGGAAACGGCAGGATCTGGGTCATTGAGCAGAACAACTCCCCGACGGGCCTCAATAGCCTTGCGGTCAACAACTGGTGCGTTGAACCGACCAACACTGAAGTCAGCGGCTGGTTGCACAACCCGCTCGAACATGGATGGGGGGTGGCATACTACAGCGACGAGGCATTCACACTGAGATGCCGGACCTCGTACCAGGACGGTCTCTACCTCTTCGGAGACTGGCGCGGTGAAACGCCCGGGGGTGGGTGTCCCGTCGATCGGTTAACCGCCCGTTTCTCTCGCCAGGTAGCCTTCGACGGGGGGGACTACACCTTTGCTCTGGGTTATGCCGGGCGCGCCCGCTTGATGGTTGACGGAGAGACAGTGATCGACGGATGGGAGAAGGTCGATCAGCGTCACGAGACCATCTACCACCTCGAGCGAGGTGACTATGAGCTGACCGTTGAGTATCACCACGAGGGTGGTGACGCCTACCTTGCTGCCTTCTGGTGGGGGCCTGGATTTGAGCTGACACGGGAGGAGCGCGACAGCTCACGGTGGTACGCTCAGTACTGGCCCAATCGGACGCTGGGTGGAGTGCCAGTTGTCATGCTCAATCACGGGACGGGCTTCCTGGATCAGAACTGGGGTCTGGGAGGTCCTGCCGCCAACCTGCCGGTCGACCGTTTCAGCTCCCGATTCGAGCGGACGGTGACTCTCGATGAGGGACGGTGGCGCTTCGTGGTCTCGACCGATGATGGGGTGCGTTTCTGGATAGGCGACGTACTGATACTGGACGAGTGGCGGGATCAGGTAGCCACGTTCAGGCCGGTTTTTGACCTGGAGCAAGGTGACCACGAGCTGAGACTAGAGCACTACGAGAACCGAGGGGCAGCACACCTCCGGGTCAGTTGGGAGCGAGTAGACACCGCCACCTCCCTTACCGGTCAGATCACGTCGCCTATGTACGCAGCGGTGGTGGACAGCTGTCCGCTGGTCATCAAGGCCGAGATCGATAACCAGGCAGAGCCCGAAGAGAGGACCATCAGGAGCGTCGAGCTTCACGCCGCTTACGACGATGAGTGGCACCATCTAGGTGCTGCTGAGACCCCGCCCTATGAGTGGCATTGGGATTGCTCATCTGTGAATAACCAAGGGATCTGGCTCGCCCTGCACGTGGTGGACAACACCGGCCACAGGGTGATCGATCTCGGTGGGCACGTGTACATCACCCTTGAGCTCAGCAACTACGTCCATCTGCCCCTGGTGGTCAGGGGCGCCGCCGACGGGACGCAGCCAACAACTGGCCCGTTCGGCGGCGAGTCTCTACTCGACCTGTTGCAGCACATCTGGTCTGGTGCCCGGGCGCATTTGGTGCTTGCCATCCGCAGTCTCCTGGCCATAATCCGCGCGCGGTGGGGAACCTAGATGGCCCGTTTCTCGTCTAGGTAGGTAGAGGAAAAGTATGACCGAAAAGAATCGTTGGGAGACTGCGGGCAATATGGAGCTTGAGCCCTCGTGGCGATATGGAGGCGCGCGAGGGCCGTCGCCACGCACTGCCGACACGCAACCCTCGCCGACCGTCCCGCAGGGGAGAGGCAGCGACGGGGTGGCGCGGGGTTGGGATCCAGCGCCCGGTATGGACAGGGATCGAGCACCAAAGACATCGATGGGCTACTATCGGGATTCTCGACATGTGCCACCACCCCAGCGGGCCGGGTACCGGCCGCCTGGGCAACCCCCAGCTCCACCCAACAAGCTACAACCAGGGACAGGCAAGCGGCCGGCGTGGGGACCTCTGGTGCTAAAGGCTGCCTTTGTGGCTGTGGCCCTCCTGGTGATCCTCTTCTTCGTGACGATTGCCGCGGGAGTCGTCGGCTACGTCGCGATTGCAAACGAGCTCCCGTCACCGGCCGAATTGCAGGAGCGTCGCACCGCTTTCGTCAGCAGCAAGATCTACAGTCACGACGGGGCGCTGCTCTACGAGGCGATAGATCCCCACGGTGGACGGCGCACTTACGTACCGTTGGAGGAGATGTCGGAGCACGTGATCAACGCGACCGTCGCGACGGAGGATCGAGACTTCTGGGCCCACCCTGGTTTCGATCCGGTGGCGATGGCTCGCGCCATCTACTACGTACTGACCGAAGGGGAGATTGTCGCGGGAGCCAGCACGATCCCGCAGCAGCTGGCAAGGATGGTTCTGCTTCCCGAGCAGCGTTTCGAGAGATCGGCCAATCGTAAGATCAAGGAGATCATCCTGGCCGCGGAACTGACGCGTGCTTACTCGAAGGAAATCATCCTGGAGACCTACCTGAACGAAC
>SKLM01000187.1 GCA_007123205.1 Thermoflexales bacterium | reverse complement strand
TCCTGTTGACGACTATGGTCAGGAAACGTCTCGATGTGTTGATGGCAGAGAGAGGGTTAGCCGAGAGCCGCAACAAGGCTCAGCGTCTGATCCGCGCCGGGGAGGTACGGATCGACGACCAGCTGGTCCTCAAGCCCAGTACCATGGTCTCGGAGGAAGCCGAAGTCACGTTGGAGGCCAAGCCGCCCTTTGTGAGCCGCGGGGGAATAAAGCTGGAGGCAGCCCTCGATGAGTTCGGAGTCAGCGTGCACGGTCTCGTGGCTGCGGATGTAGGTGCATCCACTGGCGGCTTCACCGACTGTCTTCTCCAGCACGGGGCACAACGCGTCTATGCCATCGATGTCGGCTACGGCCAGCTTCACTGGAAACTGCGCAACGATCCACGCGTGGTTATTATGGAGCGCACCAACGCCCGCTACCTCAAGACCCTTCCGGAATCCGTGAACCTGGTCACCGTTGATGTGTCCTTCATCTCTCTAGACCTGATCCTCTCGGCGGCGGTGCGCTGGCTCACGCCCGAGGGCGTAATTGTGGCGTTGATCAAGCCACAGTTTGAAGCTGGGCCCCACCACGTCGAAAAGGGTGGCGTCGTGCGTGACCGAACCGTCCACCGACAGGTGCTGCACAAGGTGCTTGAGGAGGCCGCGCGGCTGGGCCTTGGGCTGTGCGGGTTGATGCCCTCACCGCTGCAAGGCCCCGCCGGGAACGTCGAGTTCCTCGCCTGGTGGAACCGAGAACCTGATTCCGTCGATCGCCGGGCAGCCATTGCTAACTGCCTGAAGGAGATCGACTGAGCCCGGCGCTACTCCACGTAGATCTCTACGCGCTCGTTGTCCTCAGCGTCCATCACCTCGACCAGCTTTCCTTCTGCACCACTGACGATCATATCCTCCAGATCCTGAAAATCGAGATCCTGGGAGTCCGGCGCAAATCGCTCCGCTATTCGGAGTCCGGCACTCACCAGGCCAAGCGGCACACTCACGTTGACCTTGGCCGTGCCTGTGACCAGGTCCGTCACCCGGATCCGGAGATAGCGGGATTCCGTGCCGATGGGGCGAGCACGACGGCCTGCCTCCGGCCCCTGTCCCAACGCCCTGAGCAACGATGTCGCGTCCTCCGGGGTGATCCTCCCGTCCTCCAACATCCGAAGCACTCTCAGTCTTTCTTCAGTCGCAGCCACTGCAGTCACCTCCTAGTAGATGCCGATCCGCACTTCCTCGCCATCCTCATCATCAACCTCGAGGAAGAAGGGTCGCCCTTTGCGGATCTCCTCGCGCAGGGTATAGATCAGTTGATCGGCGCTTGTCTCCTCAATCTGAGGGACGAAGCGGCGGGCCAACCGGAGACCCGCCGCGAGAAGAAGAAGCGGGATGGGTAGCACGATCACAAACCCCTGCCCGTCTCGCTCCCGCACACGCACGTATAGCCAGCGGGCATGCTGGAGCCACCATCCAACGAGCATCACGACGATGCCTAGCGCGAACAATACCCAACCCCATGCCAGCCCGGGCGCGTCGGAGGGGCCATAGGCCCTGGCCAGCAACAGTCCCCCCACAGCCATAACCACGACCCCGAGGCCGAACACCCCGCGCCAAACCCACCGCAGGAAGGCGGGAACGGGCGACTCGATCGGCAGCCGTCCATCCCCTATTGGTTCGGGGCCACTCTTACAGCGCTCAGGAGCGATGGCTGGCTCCTCCACGGGTAAGCCCTCGAGCCGTTCCACCCCTTCCTCAACACTGATTTCACCGGACTCGATCAACTCCAGGATCCTCAGGCGTTCGTTGTTCATCACCGTCCTCTCTTACTTCCAGACGCGCCCAGCGACCTTCTGCTGGACGACACACCGAGACCAACTCGCCGGGTCCCACCGCATTCCTCTTTACCCGTCACGGCGGCTTCCCTCCGTCCCGGGGGCGCTACGCAGCGAGCCCAACCCGTATGCCCGCTCGGAGCGGCCGAAGAACACCTGCAGCATCAGCGAAGCCGCCAGGTACGTGGCACCCGTGGCCATGAAGAGGGGCGGAAAACCGAGACTCCGCTGCACAACGCCACTGATGCCTGGCCCGAGGCCGTAGCCAACCGACCACGTCAGTCCGAGCATCGCACCCAGCTTGCCGCGTTCGTTCTCCTCGGCCTGCTCCATGGCGAAAGCCGTATAAAGGGGATTGCCCATATTCATGAGCGTGGCCCGCGCCCAGAAGGCACCAACAGCCACCGGGAGGACAGGCACGAAACCCAGCGCCAACAAGAAGGGGAGTGAAGCTAGCTGGCTGCCCACGATGGTGCGCACGTTGCCCCACCGCTCGGCAGAGATGGGCGCCAGCAGGGTCGCCAGCCCCGTTCCAAGCTGAGAGACCGCGAAGGCAAAGCCGAGCAGGCTATCGCTGATCCCGAATCGCTGCTTGAAGAAGATGTTCAGGTACGGAATCAGGAGCCCGGCGCCCAGGCTGATGACCAACTGCGGCACGAGCAGCCTCCAGACGTCCCCTCGCGCCACCAAAGACCGGAAGGAGAGAGCCACACGGTCATCGACGGCTCCAGCCCCTCCTCGCTGCTCGCGCAACATCAACAGCGGAATCAGCGACAGTGTCATGAAGCCAGCGGCCAGCAGGAGCGTGGCGCGATACGCAACGACGCCTTCGGGTGGCTGCCCCAACCGTGACCCAAACCACGCCGGCATAGGGCCGCCGATGAGGCTGCCCGCGAAGCCCACTAGCATCATCAACCCCATTCGCGTGCTGAACAGGGTCGCCCGCTCATCCGCGGACGCATTCTCCGCCATGAAGGCCGGGCCAGCAGCCATGTAGATCGCATCGCCAGCACCCCACACCACTGCAGCCGCCATCAGGGGCCAGTCCAGCGAAGAGAGCACAACCACGAACACACCTACCGTGTAGAGAAGCAAGCCCAGGAGGAACGCCTGCTTCCTCCCCAGTCGGTCGGCCAGAACCCCCATGGGGAGCCCCAAACCCAGGGCGGCCACGCTCTCAAGGGACATCAATGCGCCGAGGAAAGCTTGATCGTTCCCCCGTGCCAAGACGAATAGGTTCAAAAACAGCCGGAAGATCCCGCTTCCGAACCCGCTGACAGCCGTCATCGCCAGGAAGAGCTTGGCGTTACGGCCCAGCCCGCCCATGCGCCGGAACTGGCGTCGAAGAGGCTTCATCTACCGGTCGTGTGCCCTAACCCTCAAGGGCAGCTAGGATCTCCGAGGCTTCCTGAGGGGTTAGCTTTCCCTGCTCGACCATGCGGAGTACGCGGAGCCTCTCCTCGTCGGAGGCAGCCTCTTTGGGACGTGCCTTTCGCCCACTGGCCCGCTCCCAGCGGCGCTCTGCCCTCTCGGCGCGAAGCCGAGCCTGCTCCGCCGCGCGTTCTGCCTTGCGGCGAGCCTCCTCCGTCGTGCGCTCCACGCGTCGCTTGACGGCCTCCGCATCGACCCGGCCCAGACTCGCCTCCATACGACTTGCCATCTGCGCCAGCGCCTCGTTCACCTGCCACTCGATGTGCGCGCCAAGGTCCTCGAGGCCGGCGCTCCTCTCCAACGTGTCCGGCCTGCCAGCCTGCCGGAGCGACAGGTTTCCTTTTACATCGCCTTCTACTCTCGCCGCTCCATCACCCAGGGTACCTCTGACCTCACCCTTCTCACGCTTCAGCTCCAAGCCCGAGATATCGAAATCGACGTGACCGCGGGTGGTGACGGCCAAACGGAGACTGGCATCAACAGGCACCTTTACGGTCAGGTTGCCGCCAGCGTTCAGCCGATAGATCATCTCCGGTTGAAAAGGCGGTCCCAACCTGACGTTTCCCCGCACCTTCTCGGCTGCCAACCCACCTGGCAGACCCTCCGCCGTCAGGTTCCCCGCCACCTGACTCAACTCGACCGGCCCCTCAACGCCCTGAACGCGAACATTACCCTTCACGTCCACAGCCTGAAGACTGCCGGTCAGCCCATGCACCCTAATGTTGCCAAGGACCTTACCCAGCGTCACTGGTCCAACCTGCCTGAGGGTGGCATTACCGTGAATCAGCTTCAGGTCAACAGCCCCTTGAACGTCCCTACACTGCAGGTTCCCCTGCACACGTTCCGCCGTCAGAGCGGTACCCAGCGGGCACAGCAGGGTGCAGTCAGCAGCCACCGAGAGCCGGATGGTATCGCCCTCCTGTTCCACATGGAGCTCCTCATCCCCATCATGGACACGCACGGTGATCTGCTCCTCCCCGCCCTTCACCATCAAGTTGCCCAGACACTTACGCACGATGATATGGGGTGCCTCCGTCGCCTCGAGTGTTCGTTCGAACATGGTTCCCTCCCTCGTCCTCTCATACGGACGTGTGTCAGCGGCCAGCACACCAGGCTAGCTCTGCTGCATCAGTTCCAGCGCCTCGTCCGCCGAGATCTCCTGTCGCGCCAACCGCTCGAGAACCCCCCGGCGACCTTCCTCGGATCCGTCCTCGGGGCCTTCCACGTCGTAGCCCATAGCGCGGATGATATCTTCCAGTCGCCCTCGGACAGTGGGGTACGAGAGTCCCAGTTCCTCTTGCACACGGTTGAGTTTCCCCTCGCAGCGGATGAAGACCTCAACGAAGTGGCGCTGCTCGGGGGTCAGCTGGAACAGTCGGCCCAGGCCGAGGCGACCCTCAAGCGCCGATCCGCAATTGCGGCACACCATTCGGGTGACCAGCATGTCGTGATTACAGACCGGGCACTCGGTCGGAGCATGGTACATAATACCTCCAATGGATGTTTTTTAACCGACTCTTTAATAATTCTAACATGTTGGTTAATTCATGTCAAGTCAGGTCTCACAGTTGGTCCGCCTTGGGCGCCGATGGGGCACCAACTCAAGCACGGTCGGGTCTGCTCTCTACCGGAAGGGCGGATGGGCGGCCGCCAAGGGCCTGCCGCTTGCTGGCGGCTCTTAGCCCATGGGCTCCACTCCTGACGAGGAGCGCTCATCGATCCGGCGCTGGCGTGTGCCTGGACGCAATGCAGGTCGCCATCAGCGCCCTGAAAGCGATCGGGCACTGCGAAGGAACCCGTGGACCCAACCGCCACTAGGACAGTGAGCGCGCTCGTGCGGGAAGTGAGCGGTGCCGACGAGCGAGATCCCTCGGGCCCTGGCCGCCCCGGCTGGGCATCGTGGATCGCTCTAGAAGGCGCACGGCAGATCCTGACGGGTCCGCGTCCGCCGACTGCAGCAGGACCAACGTGGAGGGGTACAGCGGGGGTAGAGCAAACACACAGCCACAACCCGCGGGTGACCAGCAGGTTGACACCAACCTGCTTACCTGCCCTCCCAACTGATGACGAAGCACCCTGCCCAGCGATTGGGCACCCAGCCTGAGTCAACTCAAGGCGCTGCCGAAGGGGACAGCACAGAGGGACTGACCACCCCAGTACTCCAACCGCACATCGTCAACTAGGACTCCCTGGACGGTCGAGAAGCGCCCACGTATCTTCTTTCTCGGCCAGCATCAGCGAGATTCTTCGTCGCTCCAGCCGCTGCGCTTCCTCCGCTCCTCAGAATGGCAGAGGGGGCGCCTCAGAATGACACGGGGCGACTCCCCACAATGACAACGGGCGGCGCCTCAGAGTGACAGGTGCGGTTGTACCATTAGAGAGGGACTCCCTCGGTGGCCTCCTGAGAATCAGATCACGGTTCCATCGGGAATGACGGCGTTCTTGGGTACGACGACGATGCCGTCCCGGATCACGTAGTTCTCGGTCTCCACCATCTCCCCCTCCGGATCCTGGCTCCGAATGGTCACATCCTCGCCGATACGAGCGTTCTTGTCCACAATGGCGCCCTCAATGCTGCTGCCCCGTCCGATCCCCAGGTCAGGACGTTCGAGGGCACGGTTTTCTGCCTTCCGTTCGGGCGTCTCGTAATAGTCGCCCCCCATGATCACTGACCGGATGACACGTACTTCCGGCCCGATCACGCTCCGCAGGCCGACCACGGACTGGCGGATGTCGGATCCACGGATGAGGCACCCATCGGCCACTACCGCTCTCTCCAGATCACAGTCGTCGGTCACTGAGGGGGGAAGGAACCGGGGACGGGTGTAGATGGGGTGCTCCATATCGTAGAAATCGAACAGCGGGTCGGGCTGAGCCAGGGCAAGATTGGCCTCGTAGAAGGCCCGGACCGTACCGATATCAGCCCAATAGCCGTCGAACTCGAATGAACAGACCCGGTAGTCGGTAATGGCATCGGGGATAACCTGCTTGCCGAAGTCCTCCGCCTCTGAAGCTCGCAGCACGCGCTGGAGCACGTCAGCGCGGAAGACGTAGATTCCCATCGAGGCCATGTAAGGTTTTTCCACCCCGGATGCGCTGGCCAGACCGTTTAGCTCGCCGAGGGCCGGCTTCTCGTAGAAAGAGGTAATGCGCCCCTCCCCATCCGCCTTCAGGATTCCGAACCGGGTAGCGGCTTGGGCATCCACAGGCTGAACCGCGATGGTCACATCGGCACGCTTGGCACGGTGGACCTCGACGAACCGGCTGTAGTCCATCCGGTACAGATGATCTCCCGACAGGATCAGGATATCCTCGGCTCGGGTGTGTTCGAGCCGCCACAGCTGCTTTCGCACCGCATCTGCCGTACCTTGATACCAGTCCATGCCACTCCGGGTCTCCTCGGCCGCCATAATATCGACAAAGCCGTCTGTGAAGACATCGAACTTATACGTCCGATGGATGTGGCGATTGAGGGATTCGGACAGGAACTGAGTCAAGACGTATATTCTCGCGATGCCCGAGTTGATGCACAGGCTGACGGGAACATCGATCAGACGATACTTGCCGCCCAAGGGGACCGCCGGCTTGGCCCGCATCTTCGTCAAGGGGTAGAGGCGTGTCCCCTGGCCCCCTCCCAGGATCAGAGCTACGACATCTCGCATGGACACCGTTGTTCCTCCTTCCATCAAAGCGAACCCGTTTCCTAAGGCCAATCTTACATCAGGTCACACCAGCGCGCCAGATATCGCCGCATCGCCCAACCGTTGAGTCCGGACCCCCCAGCTTCCTTCGCTGGGGCCGTCCTGGGTCGGCACATCGGTCCCGGGCCGCCGGAGGGGCGGCCTTTGAGTCGGCCGAGACGCCATCACTCGCCCAGCACCATCGTTACCGCAGCTCCTACGTCCACCACTCCGCACCCGTAGACGTTGTTGGGGACCCCGGTCACATCGCCGCAAGCACAGGGAGGAGGATCCATTAGCGCGGCGAAGGGCCCTTTCGGCGCCGCCTGCACATCACAGGCCTTGTACACGGCCCGGGGAAGCGAAGTGGCGCAGAGAAGTGCCTCGGTGCGAGCGGGGTCACCCAGGAGGTCGCTGTCGGCGGACCAGACGAGGGCAACGGCGCCCGTCACGTGCGGAGCCGCCATGGAGGTGCCGCTGGCATAGGCATAGCCACCCCCGGGAACGCTCGACCGCACCCGGGCCCCGGGCGCCGCGATGTCAGGCTTTATCAGACCATCGATGGGACCGCGGCTGCTGAAACCGGCTACCCTCGTCCCATCGGTCGTGGCCCCCACGGAGAACGAAGCGGCATAGTTGGCAGGAGGCGTGGTCGCGGTGCCGCACGCCGGGCCGTCGTTCCCAGCGCTCACGACCGTCACGATGCCCGCTGCCCGCAGCGCTTCGACGCCTGCCCTCAACGTGTCCGGGAAGCACCCTTCCATCGGCGGGCACCCCCATGAGTTGTTGGTCACCTGAGCCCCAAGCCTCACGTCGCCATCGGAAAGCGCATCACCTCCGAGCGGAAACGGCGCAAACAAGAACTCCATGCATTCGAGGTACGAGCCCGGATTCCCGAACCCCCGCCTCATGTTTCGACAGCCAATCCATTGGGCACCGGGTGCGACGCCGATCCGACTCCCGGTACCCGCATCACCCGCGACGGTACCCATGGTGTGGGTCCCGTGAGAACCATCGTCGAAGGGCGCTGGGTTCTGGTCCCAGGCGTCGTGCCAGTTGTAGTCGTGATTCCCCTGCTCCCCATCCCAACCGCGATAGCTGCCTTGTAGGGCGGGATGCTCCCAATCATAGCCCGTGTCCTGACCGCCTACGACGATCCCCGCCCCGTCCACTCCCTGCTCCCACGCTACATCGGCTCCAATGACCGCAAGATTCGTCTGGACGCCCACCACCATCGGACCCGCATCCTCATAGGGAAGGGGGATCCGACGCGGGTATCTACGGACATTCGGATTGAGCACCACCTCGGCCACACCGGGCAGCGCCTCGAAGCGCCCCATCAACCAGCGACGACCCTCCACTCTGACCATGTTGATCACGTAATGGGACCGGTAAGGCACCCCGAGGTCGTCCAGTTCAGCGCGAATCGCGCTCTGTGTCGTGTCAGCCGTCTCCACGAGGGTCCGATAAACGTACGTCAGACGCTCCTCCCGCTCGACGATGCCAAAGGCAGGGCTCAGATCGGCCTGCTCCTCGAGGACGATCAAGAAACCATCATTGAAGAACCCGGGTTCGCCCACGCGAAGATAGATACCGGTCCACACTGCCCACCCTAAGGCTGCCACCAGGATGAGGGCCTGCCGATTGGGCTGAGGTTCCTCCTTTTTCAAGCGGCTCACCTTGATGCGCCGCGCGAGCCACAACCCACCCCCGGTCACGATGGCCCCCCCGGCAGTCGCGACGTAGCTCACCAGGTGCTGAAGCTCCGGGATGCCGGTCGCCATGCTATCTCGGGGATCCACAAATAGCGCCGGGGCAGCGACGCAGAGGAACACGAGGGGCAGAAGGGAGATGATACCGCCTCCACGAATACGCATCTCGGCGAGCAGAAACGCCAGAGATAGCAGGAGAAGGCCGTTCGCCAGCCCGCCCGAACCGCCGCCCGGCAGTAGCTCGCCCAGCACCGTAAGGCTGTAGATCACGATGGCTGCCCCCACGCCCCTTCGTGTCGAAGCGGATGCGGCCGTCAAGAGGTGGAACGTCACACCCCAGAAGATCGCAATCTGCGGGATGACGATGGCGAACACCAGCGCGCCTAACGCCAGGCTCGTCAAGCTGTCACCGAGCGCACCAGTCACTGGCCAGGCTACTGTCAAGAGAGCGGCGATGGCAACCCCGAGGAGCGCCGTCCCCCACCGCCCACGAGCCAGACCCAGCCACTGCCGCAACCCCTGTCCCGTGCCGGCCCCTGCGACCCGGGGCGCCATCCACGCCGAGAGTAGGGCAAACGGCATCAGGACAGCCAGGCGCAGCCCCGTGGCGCCATAGATCCTCCGCAGCGAGAGCAACCCGTCGCCCGGCGGCAGCAGCAGGCCCACGGCCGCGTCGAGCACCACATATCCGCCACAGATCAGCAGCGCGGTAGCCAGAGCCCCCAGCCCCTGCCATCCAGGTCGGCCGCGGACGGCCATCGCGAGGGCTGCGTTTGGCAGGCAGATCGCCAACGCGGCGAAGAGAATGGCGAGCCCATCGACGGCT
>SKLM01000215.1 GCA_007123205.1 Thermoflexales bacterium | reverse complement strand
TCCGGCGATCCCGTCGCCCTGCTCCCGTAGACGTCGCAAAGGACCTCCAGGTTGTCGAAAAGCGTGGACGAGGTGTATACCTCAGCCACGATCCTGCGATCTACGTCTCGATACGGGTTCTTCATCGTCTGTGATCCTCCTGGCATATCTAGATGCTCCATCGATCCCAATTGTCCCCAGAGCCGGCAAGCGCACCGGCGTCTTGGAGGATGCCTGTAGCACGGCTGGAAGCTCTGGCTATCACGGTGCACGCCCGCACCATGACCAGATCATCCAGCAACTCTGTCACCATCTCTCAGCGCATAGGGCTTCCGCTATCACAGTGCAAGATCCGTTGATCATCCTTCACGCTGTACTTCCCAGATCTCTCGGGGTGGCCGTCGGGCTCGTCTTGCCCGCTGGTGTGCTGGCTGTCAGCGCCAGGTCCGGTATGCCGGGGGACGCCACAACCCACCCCCTGCACGCCACCCGCGAGGGCGCGGCAGGGACTGTTCCCCCTGCTTTCGACCGATCCGCCACCCCCGCCGCGCACCACATGATCCCATCCCGAGCGGTCGTCCTAGGACCGCCTTCGTCATACTGTCTAGACCATCGTGCGCGCACCGCTCCAACCTTCACTCCCCGCTCCGGGCGGATCCGTGATCCGCCCGCTGCCGCAGGCAGCCCCGCCTTCACCCCAACACCCCTGCCAGCGCCTATCCGCGTGGGTTCGACAGGCCCACCCATTCGGGTCAGTCAGAGCTACCCACTGGGGCCAGCTAGGCGAACTGAGCCGTGCACCACACTGGGTGAAAGAAACCGCCCCGGGCCGGCGAGGCTGCGCTGCCGTCATCCTGCCAGTCCAGCCCGCTCTGTCGATGGCCGCCCGGGGGCGAGGGCAGCAAGAGGCTAGCTCGTCGGCATTGCCCCTGTCCCCCTCGGGAGAGAGGCCCAGCCCGGCGGTGCCGGGCCGTGAGGGGGCCGTCATCGCCGGCACCGTTCTCTTCGCTTCCAACCAAACACTTGCCACCTGAGGTACTCCTCTGCCCTAGTTCTCAGCGACTCACCGGACACAACCCTACCTGCCTTACCTGTCCGGCTGGCGATGGACGAAGACGCGAACCGAGCAGCCCTTCGTCAACCCTCAACCCATACCCCCAGCCTGCGAGGGATCCCAACCTTCAACCTGCAACCTTCAGCCTTTACTGTAGGGGGCCGGATTCTTTGACAGCAATATGCGCTATTGGGGCTGAATAGATCGGTGGCGTCCTGGACCACCGCCAGCGGGGCCGTCCAAATTGGGCGGCCTTTTTCGGCAGGCCACAAAGGCTGGCATGCTTCCCTCATCTTAAGAAAGGAGGGGCCCGGCCCAGAGTCTCTCCTCAACCGCATCCTCTGGGCCAGGCCCGCCATACGAGGATCCCCATTGTACATGATTTTCAGTGTGCTGTCGAGTACTAACGGGATCACTTTGATGAACTCGACATCCCTCGCCCCCGCAACTATCCGCACGGGCTCGCGCCTTGGCGCCGCTGTCGACTCGTGCATCGGACACGACTTCTACTAGCGCAAGCCTCTGGATCAGTGGAGGGATAACATGGCAAACGTTCCAACGCTGCCGCTGCTGCATCCGCTGGGCGAGGCCACCGTCGCCCGCACCTCAGTGGGGCCCTGCTCCACGGGGCGACTCGTCTGCTGCCCTGGACCGAGACGGAATGCGACGACGCAGAAGGGTCAGCGGCGGAGAAGCGCCAGCGGCTGTGGCTGGCCACGGCCGAGATGATCGGCTGCGCTCTCGGTGGCCCTGGGGCCGCGGGCAGGGGTTGGGTCGACTGGTCTGACCCGCACAATCTGTGTCTGAATGGCGCGCTCCCGGTGATAGGCTTCATCGTCGGGCACAAAGGCTCCCGTATCCCACCCGAGAGCGACCAGATGAGTCCCAGATCGTCCTCCGGACCGGACGGCTACGACTTGAACACGGCACTGGCGCTGTTTAGGTATGGCCTCATTCCACGCCAGTTCCACGACCTACTGCCGAGCGGTCACCGAGAGCGATCCCTGCGCCATATAGCGGCCAAGGCCTACGCCATTTCCGCATCCACCCGCAGCCATGTCAGCGTGACTCCCCTATGCCGCTACCTCGCCCTCTAACGGGAATGTGCCTTTGACGCCCTGCGTCCCAAACCCTGCGCCGACAAGGGGAAACCGCGCGCCTTGCCGCCTGACCTGGTCGAACACGCCATCGCCCTGCGCCAGGAGCAGTCCTCCCGCACTACCCAGGCCCTGGTCGGAGTTCCTTCGCCAAGCTCAGGACAGGCCTCCAACGCGACCCATCGCTCAACCTCGACCGGCCTAGTTCCAGCAATTCTACGGCTTCCCTCGCCTGCCCTTCTCGAGTTCGATCCCCACTGACGACCTCTCTGACGCCGCGGCACGGAAGGAACTCGCTGCCCGGCTCACCTTTCTCGTCTGCGAGTAGGGCTTCGGCCTCGTCACCGGCGAGTTCGGCTCCGGCAAGTCCCCGGGTGACTGCGTCGACCCGCCGTGCGCGCCTTCTCGGCCTCTCTCGACTTCAACCGCTACCTGGTCCTCCATCTCACCAACCCCACCACCGGCATCACCGGCCTCTAACGGGAGCTGCTCCTCAATCTCGACCACCAACTCCCGTACACTGCCTCGCTCCAGGTTAGCGTCATCCGCGCCGCCTTTGACGATCTCTCTGTCACGAAGCACCGCACTCCCTTGGACATCGTCGACGAGGCCGCCTTGCTGACTCAGCCCATGCTTGAGCAACTGCGCCTCCTCTGTTCCCCCCGAGTAGACTCCCGATCTCTGGCCACCCTCTTCCTCATCGGCCGTACTTCGCTGCGCACCATGCTGCGTCTCACCATCCACGAAGCCTTCTACCAGCGTCTCTCCGTCCGCTACCACGCTCCCGTTGCCGGCTTCACCGAGGGCACCCCCTTCACCGACGACGCCATCACTCGCGTCTTTGTATACACCAAGGGCTTCCCCCACCGCATCAAGTGAGGTCTGCACCATGGCTCAGGGCTCGCATTCGCGAGCTTGGCACGCGGCTTAGCTTCGCAGCCTGGCCCTGATGGCCGGCGCCAGCGACCAGAAATCCTTCATCGACGAAGCCTCTGGCCGCAAGGCGGCGATCTTCGCAAGGCGATCCCGGATCTCGAACACGAATGACTGCCCACCGGCCGCTCAACGCCGGTTCAAGTCGACTCCTTGACACAGGCCGTGTCATCCAATATACTGGGTGACAGTGACGCACCCCAACTCGACAATCAACCGCAGCAACGCAGCAGCCCGAACCAGCTCTGCTTGGCCTCCTTCGTAAGCATGTGTGCAGACCCATCGCACTCGACGGGAGACGCGGCTAGCTTGCTTCCGCTCTCCAGAACCTGAATCGCCGCACCTGACGACTACCAGAGCAACCCCAATCGACCCTATCCCCTACTCGTCGTCGGCCGTGCCATCCCATTGCCTGACTGGGGCGGCCGCCTGGAGCGGCTCGCACCTTTGAGTTCGACCAGCTCCAGCCTGTTAGGGATGCCGAGGAGCCGGGCGGAAGCGGGAGCGAGGGCAATCCTCCGACCGGACCAGTCAAGCCCCTCAAAGCTGATGTACGGGTAGTCTGCAGGAGGATCGGGATGGCCGTTCCCCAAGATGGACAATCAAAGGCCTGGGTTAGCACCGTGGGTCTGACCGCTGCGTTGATAGGCGCCCTGCTCTTGATTCCAAAGAGCATAATCCCAGCTCACGGTGGTCCCAAGGGCCCCTATGCAGCCAGTACGCCTTATCTCCGTCTGCGCGTCAACCAGACCCTCGACTGAATCGACGCTGGCACGACTCTGTGAGCGACGGTGGCGATCACCGTGACCGATGCTGGCGGTGCGGTCAAGGGTACGGCGAGCGGTCTTGACCTTCGTGAGGGTGGTGCCGTCTGGGCGGGCGACTTGCCTCGGGATGGATGCCACGCGAGATCATCGTGGGCGCCGGCGTTGAGGGCTCCTCCAGCGATGGCAGCCACGCTGCAGCTACGGTTGTCACGATAACTGGTGAAGTGGACGTCGAGGCCGCCACCCTGAGCGGGCGAGTGCTGGATGTGAGCTAACCAGCCGTGGTGAAGGGCGAGGTATGCGAAAAGGGCGCCCCGGCGCCCGAGATCCAGACGGACCTGCGGGGGTACTTCACCCTCGACTTCAACCCTTTCGACATTGAGCCGGGAAAGGACGTTGCCGCTTGGTACATCCAGCCTGACGGGAACTGCGTAGGGGCCGTGTTCCGCGGATCTCCGTCTCCCGGACCCATCCAGGCCGCCATCAACGCTGGGGGAGGACGGAGACACAGTCTTCATCCCCCCGGGGTCTACACCGAGACCATCAGCTTCAACGGGAAGAACATCACCCTCAGAAGCGAGGATCCAGAGGACGTGGCCGTCGTTCAGGCTACGGTCATAGATGGGGGCCGGGCTGGCAGTGTGGTGACCTTCGATGGAGGGGAGATCAACGCCGCCGTGCCTTCAGGGTTCACCATCAGGAACGGGTTGTCTCGATTCGGCGCGGGTATCAGAATCCTGGGAGCGAGCCCCACCATCACTAACAACATCATAGACAGGAATGGCGGTAAGGCCGGCGGTGCGGTGTACGTGGAAGGGAATGCCGCATCACCCATCATACGGGGCAACCGCATTACCGATAACATCGCCACCGAATGGGGTGGCGGAATGGCCATCAGAGCCGGTGCGTCACCTCTCGTGGAAGACAACGTTGTGACGGGCAATCTTGCCCTGGATGGATCAGGGATCACCATCGCTCGTGAGGCCTCGCCCGTGGTCGAGAACAACACGATCACGGATAACTGGGCTGGCGTCGACATGCACTTCCCACTCCATGCACAGCAGCACCTGGACGGCGTGGACCTCAGGGAGCCGCTGGATGCCACGCCGACCCCTGGAGGCGGAATCGCCATCATCGGCGACAGTTCACCAATCGTCGAGCACAACACCATCCGTCGGAACCGCGGCAGGTTGTTGGGTGGGGGCATGCTGGTGGCCCAGAACTCCTCACCCCACGTGCTTGCGAATTGCATCGCCGAAAACAGCGCAGAATGGGGCGCCGGCATCCGAATCTTCGGGCACTCATCCCCGCTCATCAAGGGGAACACAGTCCTTTCCAACACGGCAGAGTTCGGAGCGGGAGGGCTCTATGTGTGGGACAACGCCAACCCCTTCCTGGCGGACAACGTAATCGAAGGCAATCTTAGTCACCAGGGCGGTGCTGCGTTATGGGTGGATCGCACGTCCTCCGTCCTGGACGAAGACGGGGTTCCTCTGGACCCTGCCAGCGTGTTCACGCTGCTGGAGGAGACTGATAGCTGACTCCCCTGAAAAAATTCCACTCGGTGAGGGTGCCTGGGTGCGGCACCCCACTTCAGTCCTCCAGAGGGCTCCAATTAGGGATGCTGGCACCACAGAGGTGCATTTTCAACCCGCAGTCCTCACCGAGTGCAAGTGGGTACCCTTCTTTCAGTAGAGTCATAGCTCTTTTGTGTGGTTCGGCAACTGGGAGTCTGATTCCGGTCAGTGCTACAGCGGGGGCACGAGGATGGGGTCGGGTCAACCCGGCGCCAGCGTGAGTGTGCCTTTCACCGGTACGGGTGTTGTCCTGGTCTACTTCGCCCACCACGACCACGGGATAGCCGAGGTCAGCATAGATGGAATCCCCTACCCCGACATCGACATGTATGCGCCGGAGGGGCGGTGCCAGGCTGAGACGACGATAGCCACCGACCTTCTCCCGTCAGAACATGTCCTCACGATCACCGTATCTGGTCGGAAGAACCCCTCTTCTTCCGGTCTGTTCGTCGTTGTAGATGCGCTCAAGGTCATCCCAGCGGATCCACCCCACCTCGGGGGTAACCTGATTTCCGGCTCTGTCTATCTGCAGCCGCCACCTCCGTGGATGGGAGAGCCTGGCTCCGGAATCACCCATTTGGTTCCCGACGACCATCCTACCATCCAGGCGGCGATCGACTCTGCCGAGCACGGAGACATCGTTGTGGTGGTGCCGGGAACCTATCAGGAGAACATCACACTGGGGGGGAAAGAGATCATCCTTACGAGCCAGAATCCTGATGACCAGGAGATCGTGGGGGCCACCATCATAGAAGCGGCGCAGGCCCATCCCGTCGTAAGCTTCACAGACCGGGAGACCACCAGGGCTGCGCCGACGGGATTCACATACGAAACCCCTTGGAACCGGGGCGATCAGCATAGATGGCGCCAGCCCCACCATAGCCAGCAATATCATAGCTGATAGCGGAGGATCAGGGGTCTTCTGTGGTCGCGGCTGCTCAGCGCTCATCCGGGACAACGTTATCCGGAGCAATGCTGCTGAGCTGGGAGCTGGCGTGAACTGTCTGCGCTCTTCGCCGTCCATTGAGGGCAACCGGATAACCGATAACACAGCGACCGCCCCTGGCGGTGGCATTTTCACCTGGTTCTGTTCCGCTACCATTCGTGAGAACGTCATCGCTCAGAATGAGGTGACGGGTCCCCGTGGTGGCGGTGGTGGCGGCCTATGACGGCCTATTCCTCGATCACTTCAGCGCAGCCACTATCGAAGGCAATCTCATCCGCGGTAATCGGGCCGGGGATCAGGGAGGAGGGATCACCATCGACTCATCTGATGCCTTGATTGCAGGCAACATCATCCAGGGGAATAGAGCAGCCGCCAACGCAGGCGTGTTCTTGTTTCTCGAATCTTCACCCATCCTGGTCAACGACCTCATCGCGAACAACGTGTCGGACGGCCGGTCGGGCGGGATGGGCGTCGACTTCCTCTCTTCGACCCCTATCGTGCACAACACGATAGTCGATAACTCGTCGTCCTGGCAACCCTCCGAGCTAGACGTTCGTGGCAGGTCGACCGTCTCTCCCACCAACACGATCCTGTGGGGCGAAGGTAGGACCGTCTATGTGGAAGAACCCGGTAGCCGGGTGATGGCCACACACTCCACTCTCCGGGGCGGCTTGCCCGGGCCGGCAACATCGACGCCGACCCCGTCTTCGTTGACCCCTCCCACGGGGACTACCGCCTGCGCTTCGGTTCCCCGTGCGTTGATGCCGGCGTGGACATCGACTTCGAGGGGAACTCCCGGCCCTTCGACGGTGATGGCGACGGTGTCGCGCGCTACGACATAGGTGCCTATGAATGGAGTGGCACCATCTATCACGTTCACTTGCCTCTAAAGCTCAGGTCTGCCGAGGAGTAGAAGCTGAGGGGTCGATCGTGGATTCGAACCCAGCCGGGGACCATCAGGGCCTCTTGAACGGAGTGACAGCCTGGAAGCCCCCAGTGCCCTCCGCGAGCGCCCGAGGGCGGGCACGGCAATCCGGGGGTCCCCAGAGTCGATGACGATGAGACTGAGCCTACCCAAGTGAAGTGGACAGCGAAATACGGCAGATCGTGTACAATACCACCTGGGAGGGAGGCTATGTCAAGTAAGAGAAGGTCGTATACGCGTGAGTTCAAGATGGAAGCTGTGCGGCAGGTGAGGGCCAGCGGCAGGAGTCAAAGAGAAGTGGCGGGTGCCTTGGGTGTACCAGAGAGCAACCTGACGCGCTGGAAGAAGAAGTATGTGGAGAACGGGGACGATGCGTTTTCGGGCGATGGCAATCTGCCACGCGAGTTGGCATCGATAGCCTGGTCACTGGGGGCCGATCTGTTTGGCGTGGCCGACCTGCGGCCGGTCCACGCAGTTGTCGTCAACCAGGGCAGTCAGCGGTTGAAGCCGTTCACGCACGCGATGGTAGCGGCCGTCGGCCTGTCAGACACAGTTGTGGATTACGCCGACTTCGAGCTCCCGGTCGACAACAGCCTGTACGGTTGGCATCTCTACCAGGCGGTTAGCCCGAGGCTTGACGCCATTGCATGGCACCTGGCAAGCATAATGGAACGCCGCGGCTACTCCGCGCTGCCTATCCCCACCTCTCAATGCCGCACTCCCGGAGACCGCAAGGCCATCTTCTCACACAAACTGGCGGCTCATCTGGCCGGGTTGGGCTGGATCGGGAAGAGCAGCCTGCTAGTCACACAGGCATTCGGTCCTCGCGTGCGCCTGGTATCTGTCCTCACCGACTGTCCGCTGGAGGCCGGGGAGCGGCTTGATGATCGCTGCGGCGAGTGTGAGGAATGCGTGGCCGCCTGCCCTGCCCAGGCCCTGACCGGGGTTGAGTTCAATGATGAGGAGGGACGGGACGTTCGGCTGAACGTCGAGCTCTGTGGAAGCTATCGCGACGGGCCAGGCACTCAGAGCAGTCGGCGCGGTGGTCACGTCTGCGGGCTCTGCCTGGCGGTCTGCCCTCGTGCGTATCCTGAGCAGCCCGGGTGGAGGCATCCGGTGATGAAAGGACGATCTAGAGGCGTCACAGGCAACCGCTGACCACGAACCCAGCCGATATCGGTCTCTGAACAGGGGCGACAGACCGATTCCTTTCACCAGTGTTCCCTATTGGATCAGTCGAGGAGGTGGTCGCCAGGGTAGGATCGAGCGACCGCGGCAGACCCCAGCTGGGTTGGGCCGATCCGCGCCGGATGTCGGCTGGGGAGGGCCGCGTGCCTGGTCGTTGACGGTGGTACGCTGATCGTAGTCCTAAGATGGTTCGGTGGAAAGCCATCTGTCCCTGCCGCCAACGCGGTCCGCAGATGGTTGCCCTGCTCTTGACTCGCCGGGTGATCGGACCACGGTGTCTCAACCTGCAAGCCGCAACGTACTGAGCTCGAGTCGAGTCGATCCGCGCTCCGCGTAGCGCGAGTGGCATCCCGAAGGGAAAATCAAACTCGCTGTAGTCGAAGACGCCGATGTTGTCGATGCAGAACTACTTGGTCATTCCTTCGGTATACCGCCAGGGCTGGACATTGCCAGAGCTGATAACCCGGTCAAAGCAGTTCAGGCTGCCAAACCACTCGTGGCTGTACCTCTCAGACACTCACTGGGCTCTCAGCGCTCACCTCCTCAAAGGAGATGGAATTGAGCAACTATAGCGCCCTATCCGATCCGGCAACAGGTCCAAGAGCCTCTTGGTTCCGGCTTGTCCGGTCTGGCCTGACTGCTACTTCAACCTCACCACAGTTAGAAACGCGGCTGGTTTCAGAATGGCGATCTCTTTGTACATCCTCATATTGAGGAGATGGGTATTCCCAGTGACGATGCAGCAAGCCCCGCCGGCGACTGCGCATTCTGGCACGCTGTTGTCGGCTGGATCGTCTTCGATCACCTCTAGTGTGAAATCGGGCTCGACCACGGTAGCCACTCCTCTGAACCGCTCGGTGAACGCGGCCACCTCGTCTGGCGACCTGTCGAGACACCTCTTGACTCGCAGGTACTGAAGGGCACGCTTGAGCTCGCCAAGGAGTGGGGGCGAGGTGACAACATCGAAATGGTCGGCTTCCCAATGCTTGATGATCTCGGCCGGAGGACCGCTGGGAGAGAGAAGGGCGCT
>SKLM01000037.1 GCA_007123205.1 Thermoflexales bacterium | reverse complement strand
TGCGGGGGACCATCTCCTCGACCCCCTCGGCAATAGCGTGGAGTTTGGCGCCGTAGTGAGTGACCTCATCCAGCGGTTCGATCTCGGCCAGGATGGCGCGGGCGCGGTTGGGCTCATCGCAATCGATCTCCAGCACCTGGCCCTCTATCTCCTCCTGCTTGATACGGGCCGGGGATCCCTCGACGATGATCCTTCCCCGCTGGATGAAGGCCAGGCGGTGACAGTGCTCGGCCTCGTCCATGTAGTGGGTGGTGACGAAGACGGTCACGCCTTCGCCTACCAGGTCGTACAGCAGGTCCCAGAAGGCACGTCGGGATGTGGGATCGACGCCGGCAGTCGGCTCGTCCAGGAACACCAGCTCCGGGCGGTGGATGATGGCTGCGTTGAGCGCCAGTCGCTGCCGCCATCCGCCCGAGAGCGAACGGGTACGCACCTTCTCCCGGCCTGCCAGGTCGGTGCGCTCCAGGGCGTCGGCGATGCGCTCCCGCAGGGCGGAGCCACTGAGACCGTAGGAGCGCCCGTAGAAGCGCAAGTTCTGCATCACCGTCAGATCGTCGTAGAGGCTGAAGCTCTGAGCCATATAGCCGACGTGGGGCCGGATCTCCCGGGGCCGTTCGGTGACCGGTACGCCGAGCACGTCCACCGTACCCGAGGTCGGCGTCAGGAGCCCGAGCATCATGCGGATGGTGGTGGTCTTGCCGGCGCCGTTGGGGCCCAGAAAACCGAAGATCTCGCCCCGCTTGACCCGCACGTCGACGTCGTCGACAGCCGTAAACCCGTCGAACCGCTTGGTCAGGCCTTGGGTCATGATGGCCCAATCGTCCCTCTGCGCGGCATCGGTGCTCATTCGAGGGCCTTCCTCACGTAGTAGAGGGAGAAGCTCCCGATGACCAGACCGAGAGCGGCCAGGGCGACCACGTGCGGCCACAGCACGTCGAGGCCAGCGCCCTTGAGCAGCAGCCCGCGGAGGATGGCGAGCCAGTGATGGGCCGGGACCAACTGGGCCACCCACTGGAGGACTTGGGGCATCGACTCCACGGGGGCCGCAAAACCGGTGAACATGAAATCGACCATGATGACCATCATCACCAACAGAAAGGCCTGGTGCTGGGTACGAGAGACGATGGAGATGACCAGGCCCTTGCCCAACTCCACCAGGACGTATCCCAGAGCCAGGACGAATAGCAGGGGTAGGGACCCTCGCACTGGCACGCCGAAAGCCAAGTGGATGATGGCAAGCAGCAGCCAGAAGTCGGCGAAGCCCACCACGGCGGCCGGAAGCGCTTTCCCGACGATGATCTCCAGGGAGGAGAAGGGCATCACCAGGAGCTGCTCCAGCGTGCCGAGCTCTCGCTCCCGGGCGAAGGCGAGGGCGGCGAAGATCAGGACCGTGAACTCCAGCATCAGCCCGAGCTCAGCCGGCGTGGTGTAGAGGGCTTCGCTGAGCTCCTCGTTGAACCAGACCCGGAGGCTGGGCTCGAAGCGGTTGAGCGCCCCCTCATCGAGACCCATGTGGTGAATCACCAGCTGCTGGCCGAACTGTTGGACGGCGCTCTCTGCATCGCGCAGGGCGGCCTTCGCCGCCATACTCTCGGCGCCGTCGAGCCACAGCGCCACCGTCGGTCGCGTGCGACCGGGGTTGGCGAAGTCCCCTCGCAGCCCGGCGACCTGCCTGCCGTACCCAGGGGGGATCACCAGGGCAGCCGTGATCTCACCGCGGTCAAAGGTCTCCTGGATCGCGTCCATCCTGTCGGCGTAGCCCTTCAGCACAAAGGTCTCCATATTCTCGAGCGACCCAATCAGGGCGCGGCTGGCGCCGCTCTGGTCGTGGTCGAGCACCATAAGCGGAAGGTTGGTGATGGGGCGCGACGTGGCCCAGCCGATGAGTAATAGCTCCAGCGCGCCCCCGACCAGGATGAGGGCGGGCAACCACCAGTTGTGGAGCAGGTGGAGGAACTCCTTGATCGTCAGCGATCCGATGCGCCTGATCATGTCAACCGAGCCTCTTCTTGAAGAAGAAGGCCCCGACGGCGGTGAAGACCACGCCGAGGCCGGCCAGCGCCAGGACGTTGGGCCACAGGATCTCCAGGCCCACAGCCCGCAGGAAGATGGACCGGGTGATGATGGCGTAGTGGGTGCCGGGCAGGAGCATGGCCTCCATCTGGAGCTCGTCCGGCATGGCCGCGATGGGGTAGAAGATGCCGGTCATGAAGAACCCCGGGAAGAAGATGACCAGGAAGGAGAGGGCCAGGGCCGCCGGCTGGGTACGCATGAAGACACCGATCAGGGTGCCCATACTGAGCATAGCAAAGAGAAAGACGATGGACAGCAGGAAGAACAGCCCGAAGCTGCCGCGGAAGGGAATGCCGAAGGCCGCCATGGCCATGATGGGGATGGCGACCACGTTGATCATCCCGATGGCGATGTAGGGGATCATCTTCCCCACGAGAAGATCGGCGCGGCTGATGGGGGTGACCAGCACCTGCTCCAGGGTGCCGTGCTCCCGCTCCCGGGAGAGCGCCAGAGCGACGGACAGCGCCGGCAGGCCCAGCACCATCGAGATCAGCCCCGGGACCAGATCCACCCGCGGCTCGAGGCCCGGGTTGTAGAGCGCCCGCACGTTCAGCTCGATGGGTCGCAGCCACTCCGCCGATCCGCTCGGCATCGACCGCACCACGAAGGCCTCCGTCCGCCGCGCCACCTGCTCCATAGCGAAGGTGCCGCTCTCCGGTTCCGTGCCGTCGATGATCACCTGGAGTCGCAGTCCCCGTTGCCCGACCAGATCCTCTCCGAAGGCCGGCTGGATAATCACACCGGCCTTGATCGTGCCCTCGACCAGCAGCCGCTCCACCTCCTCCAGGGCGTTCGCCCGCGCCACCAGATCCAGCTCCTCGCCCGCGCTCAACTGCTGGATGAAGTCCCGGGAGACGGCGCTCTGGTCGTGGTCCATCACGGCGATGGGCACGTTATCAATGTCTACGGTCAGCGCGTAGGCCATGATGAACAGGAGGGAGATGGGCGTCACCAGGACCAGGATGAAGGTCCAGCGATCCCGCAGGACGTGGCGGATCTCCTTCACGACGACGGCCCTCAAGTGGCGGACGGACATCTCAGCGCAGCCCTTCCCGTTCTCTATCGCGCACCAGGGAGATGAAGGCCTCCTCCATCCGCGGGCGCGTGGGACGCAGGGATCGATAGGTGATTCCCTCCGCCTCCAGTCCAGCCTCGATCTCCGGCAGGCGGTCTTCGGCGGCGTCGACCAGGAGGTGGAGGGACTCCCCGTAGGTCATCACCTGGCTCACCCCCGGAAGATCCTTGGCCAC
This sequence comes from Thermoflexales bacterium, assembly GCA_007123205.1. Taxonomy (GTDB): domain Bacteria; phylum Chloroflexota; class Anaerolineae; order B4-G1; family B4-G1; genus SKLM01. Next base: position 6,195 of record SKLM01000037.1, on the reverse strand, counting down.
CACCTGGGCCTCCCGCCATTGGTCGGTCTGGAGTTCGATCAACTCCTCCCCGATTCCGGCGCGGATCACCTCGGGTGCGTCGCAGCGCACCAGGTGGCCCTGGTAGATCAGGCCGACCCGGGTGCAGCGATCGGCCTCGTCCATGTAGGGTGTGGTCACCAGGATGGTGGTGCCGCCGGTGTAGAGCTCGGTGAGGATGTCCCAGAACTCCCGGCGGGATACGGGATCGACACCGGTCGTGGGTTCATCGAGGAGCAGGATAGGGGGCTCGTGGATCAGGGTGCAGGCCAGGGCCAGCTTTTTCTTCATCCCCCCGGAGAGATGCTCGGCGCGCCGGGACCTGAACGGGGTGAGCCCGGCAAAGGAGAGCAACCGGTCGGTTCGCTCCGCGCGCTCACGGGGAGGGACATCGTAGAGCTCCGAGAAGAATCGGAGGTTCTCCATCACCGTCAGCTCGGCGTAGAGACTGAACCTCTGGGCCATGTAGCCGATGTGAGGTTTGACCGCCTCCGGCTCGCGGGTGAGATCGCGGCCGGCCACCGCGGCCCATCCGTCACTGATCTTCAGCAGGCCGGCCAGCAGGCGCAGCGTGGTGGTCTTGCCCGCACCGTCGGGGCCGATCAGGCCGAAGAGCTCGCCCCGGCGCACCGTCAGGTCGAGGCCGTCCACGGCGCGGATCTCCTTGAAGTCGCGGGTGAGCCCCCGCGTCTCGATGACGACGTCGCCCCGGTCTGCAGCCGGGGGCTCACCGCGGTCACCGTTCCTCTCGGTCACGGGTCCGCTCCTTGGGCGGCGATTGATGGCTGCTCGAGGCCCTCCAGGAAGGTCTCGATGAAGGCGGTGTGAATGCGCGCCAGATCGAGATCCGGCTTGAGCATCACGTAGGCGGCCAGGCCGTCGTAGGCCGCGGTCAGGGCCCACGCCAGGGCCTCGGCATCGACGGGGCTGAACTCGCCTCGCTCGACGCCCTCGTGGATGATGGCGACGATGATCTCCTGATAGCCACCGAGCAGGTCGAGCCAGGTGTCGGCGGACGTCGCGCGATTGGCGCTGGAAGCCCAGAACTCCAAAAAGAGGTGGAAGATGGGCTGAGCTTCGCCGACGAGGTCCACCGTGCTCTCGGCCAGGATGCGGAGCTTGCCGGCGGCCGACGGGGACCTCTCCAGCACTGAGAGAGCATCGGGTCCGAACATGGTCTCGAAGAACCAGCGGATGGCCGACTCCAGGAGATTCTCCTTGCTGCCGAAGTGCCAGTAGAGGGTGCCCTTGCTGGTGCCGCTCTCTGCGGCGATGTCGTCCATCGTCGTGGCGTGGTAGCCATGGCGGGTGAAGCAGTCCAGGGCGGCCTGGAGGATCCGCCGGTGCGTTTCGTCCGCTTTCTTCCTCGGAGACGGCATCGATTCTCCCTCGGGTCTGAAGGATCTATACTGACCAGTCAGTCTAAGTATACAATCCTGCTCGGGATCTGTCAAGGGCTGCAGCTAAAGGGCTGTATCTGTACACAGCGAGACGCCCGGGTACCCGATTGGGTCAAGCGCCACGCCGCCAGGGGGACGAACGCGCCAGGAGGACGGCGCGGGGTCGGGCGACCGGGCCGGGGAGATCGAACGGAAGGGAAGCAAGGGACCGTCGGGCTGATCGGTGTCTGCGCTCTGCCTCCAGAGTCCGACGCCTGTCTTGGCGTCTCGGTGGACTGCGTTATGCGAGTTCGGTGGCCAGACCGACTTGGCTTGCCGAGGCGCTGGTCCGGCGGTATACTGGGTCGCGGGGTCGGACGGGGCCCTGGGGGCTGCTTCGACACCTGCGGTGATATCCTTGAAGGAGGTCCCCGACTGATGCGGGAGGAAGAACTGGAAGAACTCTTGAGCTCGGTTACGCCTGAGCGGCTGCGCGCCCTGGCATCGGAACTCCGGGTTGCTACCCGGCCTGGCCGACCGACGGTGGTCCTGGTGCGAGCCCTGGTCACCGCGTTGACGGCGGGCGGAGATCCGGGGGACCGGGCCGAGAAGGTGCGAGCCACCCGCCGTGTACGCGACGCCGTGCTGGCTACCGTCGAGGAAATGCCCGATGCGACGTACCATCGGGGTACCTGATGAGGGCCCGACTGTGTCACCCTGGATGGGTGACTCGAGGGACGGCTACCTGAACGTCTGCGGGCACCGCAGAGAACCCACAGCAGCCTCATCCCGACCTGCAGCCGGCTGTGGTACGTCGATGGAAAGCGGCAGGAGGGCGGTTGAGTCCTACCCGGGTGACGAACCGGATGCGGCCCCCGTGGTGCTGGGATGGATAGGCCCTCGGTCCCATGCATCCGGTGGCTGCCGATAACGCGGAGCGGGGCGAGACGGTTGCGATGACGGTCTGTGACCCAGATCTGGATCGCTCGGGACCGGGTCTTGACCGGAGCAGGCGGTGATGAGGTGGACCTGGGGGTATATCAGCGGTTTCGGTGGAGAGTCAGCGCGTTCACCCGGTTCAACCGTCGTTGGTTGCAGGCGGTCCTGCTGGTCTGCGGAGGGCAGGTCGTGAGACCGGTTGGCAGGTGTTCAGGATCCGCCTGTGACGGAGCGGGGTGGCGGCTCCGATGGATCCATAGACATCGACATGAGGCCATTCAACGGTCCTGCCACTCCGCTCGATGTATAATGGAGTCGGTTGCAAGCAGCTGAGCCGGTAGGAGGACGTAATGGGAGGAATAACGCTCGAAATACCCGAATCTCAGGTCGTAGAGTGGGTCAAGCGGATGTCACCCGAGGCCAAGCGCGCTGTGTTGAGGACTCTGATCCCGCGGCTGGACGAGTTTGAGGAGCTGGTGGCCCGGGGAAGCGAGCGCATGCGGGTGCTGTGTGCCCGGCGCGGGCTGGATTGGGACAGCTTGAGCGAGCGCGAGCGCGAGGAGCTGATTGACGAGCTCCTGCATGAGAACGGCGGCAGAACGTAGCTATGCCGGATCGGGTGGTGTTCGACACCAACATTTGGATCTCCGGACTCCTGTGGCGGGGAAAGCCGTATCAATGCCTGCTGCTCGCCCGTTCCCAGGTTGTGCAGCACGTCCACTGCGCGGAGATCGTAGAGGAGCTGTCGCGCAAGCTCCGTGGGACCTTCGGTTTTTCCGAGAATGACATCCGGGGTGTGCTGTATGACCTGCGCCGCGTGTCCGAGCCCGTGACCATCACCGGCAAGCTGCACGCCGTCGAAGATGATCCCTCCGACGACAAGTTTGTGGAGTGCGCTCTGCTGGCAGGTGCGGCCGTGATTGTCTCCGGCGATCATCATCTTCTGAACCTGCGTGAGTACGGGGGCGTTCGGATCCTGTCCGCTGCTGAGTTCCTGGCCCAGATTGCGTGACGGGTGTCTTCGAAGGTGCCCATAACTTGGCAAAGGCGTAGATATGCCGCGAGTCTCGTTTCCCTGTGTGGCCGACCGGCGGCCGCACCGAAGACTGTCTTCCTGGCCCCGCCGCCGGCCGGTGCCCGAGTGCGCGTCCCAGCCCGATACAGCGCTACACCTGGAGCTGATGGTGATCTGCCCACCGGTGAGCGGCCCACTATCGGGGAGCGGAGGACGAACCGTCCCGCCTCTCTCTGCGGCCAGGACCTGGGCTTGATCGATCCTCGGCAGGGGATGGCGCTCAAGGATGTGTACGCCCAGCGGCGGGCCCACAGGACGGCCGACGAGGAGGAGCGGCTGCGGCTGGGCTACGAGGTCACGCCTCAGTACCGGGCCGGCGGGGAGCAGCGGCGTGTTGGCCTCCCTGGCGGAGCCCGGCCAGCTGGCCACCGTGGTCGAGCGGGCCGGGGAGCTGCTCCACAAGGGCGACCCGGAGGGTGGCTGTCAGAAGGTGTGCTGCGCGTGCCTGTTAGTCTCTGCAACCATGGCGGGCACGGTCTGCTCGACCGCACCCCTGGTGCTGCCCTGACTGCGGGGTCTGGAGGATGCGGACGGGCAGCCCGTGTTGACCATGCAGCCCCTGGTGTCGGCGAGCCATTTCGAGGCGCTGGCCGGGGGTGCGACTCGGATCTGGAGCACTGGGTGCTGGACGCCATCGGCGGCTGCGGGTTGTCCCTGCCCGACGAGGCGCAGCGGGTGATCTACGACGGCGAGGTGCCGTTGGCCAACGTGACTTCTTCTACGAGCCAAGGGTCGTCGCCTTCGTCGACGGCTCGCCGCACCACCGGGACTATGTGCAGGAGGCCGACCGCCGCAAGCCGATGCGACTCAAGGGACTGGGGTACCGGGTGGTGGTCGTGACGGCGGAGGAGCCCGAGGTGGGGTTGGATGACCTCGCTGCGAGGCTGGAGGGGTAGCTGAGCATGTGGGTGGATGTCGTGCCCAGGGAGATGCTGCTGCCATGACGATTCGCATCTTTGTCGCGCCGGCGGGTGCGGGTAAGACAGCCTATGCGGTGGCCGAGGCCCGGCGTGAGGCCCGGGGCCTCCGGGCGACGCCTCACGTGTTGGTTGCCAGCGCGCTCCAGGCGCAGGCGTTCCGCCGGCGACTGGCGCTGGCCGGTGGGGCCATCGGCGTGCGGGTGCTGACCTTTGAGCGTTTGTACCACCTGTGCCTCAGCGCCACGGATGCCGTCTATACCCAGATCAGCGACCCCGTGCAGCACCGCGTCATCCGCTCGGTGGTGCGGGAACTGCTGTTGGTCCACTACGGCCCGCTGGTCGACCGGCCCGGCTTTGTGCAGGTCCTACGGCAGGTCATCGGGGAGCTGAAGGCGGCCCGGGTGGAACCCGAGTTCTTCACCGCTGCGGTGGCCGCCCGCGGCGACGTCCCGCGGCTGCGGGAGCTGGCCGAGATCTACGCCGCCTACCAGGAGCGGCTCCAGGCGGAAGGATGGGCGGACGCGGCGGGCATGGCCTGGCTGACGGCTGAGGCGCTGGAGGACACAGAGTGCCCGCTGGGCAGGGACTGGCCCTTGTTCCTGGTCGACGGCTTCGACGACTTCACGCCCGTCCAGCTGGCGGTGCTGGCCCCCCTGGCCAGCAGGGTGGAGCGGATGGTCGTCACCCTGACGGGCACCCTGGAGGGCGCGGGCCGCCCCCTGGTCCACCGCCGTTTCCAGCGGACGCGCCGGGAGTTGGAGGAGGTGCTGGGCGTCGAGGCGGGACCGCTTCCGGTGGAGTTAGCGGGCCTGTCGCGAAGCGCGAAACGGGATCGCAGCGTGCTGGGCCATCTGGAGGACGGCCTGTTCCGGAGCGACGCGCGGCCAATGCCTGGCGACGGCACGGTCGACCTCATCGAGGCCCCCCATCGCGTCGAGGAGGTCCGGGCGGCCCTGCGCTGGCTGAAGGGAGAAGTGGTCGAGCGGGCCGTCCGCCCGTCGCAGCTGGCGCTGCTCGCGCGCGACGTCGGGCCGTATCGTCCCTTCATCCGCGAGGTGGCCGCCGAGTTCGGCCTCCCGATCCACTTCCACTCCGGTCGGCCGCTGAACGAGAATCCAGCCGCGGTGGCGCTGATGGATCTCCTGCGGCTGATGCTTCCCCGCCAGGACGTCGCGACCACCGGGGGCGAGGGGAGCGGTGCTCCGGCCGGAGGAGAGGGTGGGCCAGGGCCGCGGCTTCGCTTGGCACGCTTGGACGCGGAGCCCGTTCTGCCGCCCCGCCTGGTGGTCGAGGCCTGGCGCTCCCCCTACTTCGACTGGTCCGCAGGGGGGCTGGGTGACCACGTCGACCCGCGGGCCGATGCCGTGGGCAACGAACCCGTCGGCATCGAGCCCGGTGACGCTGATCTGCTGGGGATGGTCGTCCGCCGCGGCCGGGTCATCGGCGGGCTGGCGCAGTGGGAGGCCGCGTTCCAGGCCCTCAAGGGCGCGGTGGAGCTGGGTTCGACGCGGGAGGCCCGGGTGACGCGGCCTGCTGCGGAAGCCCTACCTGGGGTGGAAGTGGACGCCGAGGAGGGCGAGGCCCCCTCGCGGGCGCTGACCCCAGAGCGGGTCCGGGTGCTGCACGGCAAGTTCGAGCGCTTCGCCCGACGCCTGACGCCCCCTGTCGGTCACCATCGGGCCCGCGACTTCGTGCGCTGGCTGGAGACCCTCATCGGCCCCGACCCGGAGCTGGCGTCGAGCCGGCGGGAGCGCCCCCGGGAGGAGCGCGGTCTGGACGTTGTGGCCCGGGTCCGCGAGGCTGAGGGGGCGGTGGTGGAGCGGGACGTCGCGGCGCTGCGCTGCCTGAAGGAGGTGCTGCGGGG
>SKLM01000326.1 GCA_007123205.1 Thermoflexales bacterium | reverse complement strand
CCGGCTGGATGGGGGGTATCTCGGTAACCTGATGGCGTCGCGGCTCCGGGTCCTCGCCTTCAAGCGGGTGACCACACTCCTGACACCGTTCCGGCTTGACCATCACCACTTCGTCCACTTCTTCGATGGACAACAACTCCCGGGGTGTCCCCTTGTGACCCGGCTGCCCGCCCCGTTGGCGAGCAGAGGGCTTAGGCTTACGAGAAGGCGTGCCTGGGGGATCGCTCGATGGAGGACGCGACGAGTTCTGCGAGTTCTAGTCCAGCCGCTCGCGCAGACGGTCGACCTCGGCCTGAAACGCTCTATTGGCCTCCACAAGCATCTCAACTTGCTCCAACAGAGATTCCAGCAGCGTCCGCACGGCTGGCGGCGTCTGCTTCCAGTCTTCTTCAAAGATCGACACATCTGGGGTCATCTGTCCTTGTCTCTGTTGATCCATCGAACTGCACGAGACTGTACACGAAGGTGGACATCGGTCAGGTCTAGCCCCCCTGAACGCTTACGGTTTCGATACCACCCTCGCCTTGCCACGCCCCAGTCAATGGGTACCTGGCCTGAAGCAAAGGGCAACGATAGATCAAGATCAGGAGCCGGATGCCATTATTCTGTTGTGGTGCCGCAGTGCCGAACACCCGGCACGCCCACTCCGGACCCAGCGGAGGCCACTCGCTGCCATTGCTGGGCGGTTGATGTTATGCAGTTTCGGGGTACACTGTGGTTTCCGCCCGCGAAGGCGGCGCGCCGCAGAAGTGCAAGCCCGGAATAGGGGCTGCAAGGCCCACCAAAGGAGCGCATTACATGCAGATTGTGACGGATAGTGGGACGGATCTAGATCTGTCTCGGGAGCAACTCAACGAGCTGCGAATCCACGTGGTTCCCCTCGTCGTGACGCTGGATGGGAAGAGCTACCGCGAGGGCCTGGACATCGGCCCTGACCACTTCTACACGTTGCTGGCGGAGACAGACAGTCTGCCAACCACGTCCCAACCCTCGGCGGGGGACTTCGCCGCCGTCTACGAGGAGATCGCCGCCACGGACCCGGAGATCCTCTCCATCCACATGTCGTCCGGTCTGAGTGGGACGTACGAGGCAGCACGGGCGGGGGCGCAGCTGGCCCCCATGGCAGACGTCACACACCTGGACACCAAGACGCTGTCTGCCGCCTCGGGCTGGCAGGTGGAGGCTGCCGCGCGCGCCGCCAAGGCGGGCTGGGCGATGGACCGCATCCTCCAGTTGGTCAAGACCATCGGTGACGCGACGGAGAGTGTCTACACCTTGAAAGACCTCAAGTACCTGATCCACGGCGGACGGATCAGCCACTTGAAGGGCCTCGTGGCCTCGGTGTTGAACATTAAGCCGCTCATCGGCGTGGAGAAGGTGAACGGCACGTACGTCCAACTGGGCCAAGCGCGCGCGTTCAAGCGGGCCATCGATAGCCTGGCCAACCACCTGCTGGGCCAGCACAGCGCGGGTAGCCCGCTGCGCGTGCAGGTGCTGCACTCGAACGATCCCGAGGGGGCACAGCTGCTGCAGGACGCGATCGATCGCCGGTTCGACTGCACGTGGCTCCCCATCGGCTCCATCTCCCTGGTCCTGGGCGCGCACACGGGTCCGAGCATGGTGGGCGTTGCCTATGCTGCGGAGAGCGCCTTCGCCGACGTTCCCTAGCCCACTGTGGCGTAGGTGCGCCGACGATTTGCGAGTGAGCACCGGTGGAGGTGCTCCTGAGCCAAACCGCCCGCAGCGACCACCGAGACATCCAACACTGGGCCAAGACACGGCGTCTTGGCTGGGCCGCCACCGGCCCATAGCCGGATTGCGTCAGCTTGAGAGCGAGGAGGGCGCATGCCGTACCAGAATAGACACCTGAGCAGAGTCACGAAGCTTCAAGCGCAGATGGGAAAGGCGGGCGTCGAACTGACCGCTATCGCCCCCACCTCGAATACGCGCTACCTGTTGGGTTTCTCGCCGGTGGTAGACGAGCGGCTGTGCCTGTTTCTGGTGGTGCCGGCGCCGGACGCCGACCAGATGGAGGCCCGAGCGAGGATGGAGGGGCGACGCTGAGGTGACGAAGCGGGAGGGCGAGAAGCGCTCCAGCGGGCGTTGGACGACCTGGACGCTCTGTGGTCTCCAGGCTGGCAGCTCACGCCGCGATGCGAGCCGACGCCCTGCTCATCCTGCAAGAGGTAGCCCAGCCGGCAGGGCAGGCGGACCAGGTGATAATGATCGGGATCGAGGCCTGCCAACCGGGCGTCACCGAGCGCGAGGGGGCCCAGCAGAAGGCACAGACTTCCGGGAACGACGGCGCCGAGGGGGACCATGCGAAGCTGGTCGCCTCCGGAGCGAACAGCGCCTTTCCGCACCACGAAGCAGGGAATCGGAAGCCGTCGCGCGGGGACACCGTCGTCATCGACATCGTGGCCACACTGGATGGGTACAACTCGGATATCACCCGGGTCGTGCACCTAGGCGATCCGTCGGAGGACGGCCGAGAGGTCTACGCCACGGCCCTGGAGGCGAATCAGCGCGGGCGAGAGGCAGCACGGGCGGGGGCAAGGGCGTGCGTCCTGGATCTCGGCCTCGAACACCCAGGGCCCGGAGCTGGGCATGGTCTTCGTTTTGGGGTGCGGATCGAGGACATTGTCGTGATCGCGGACAGGCCGTGCCGCTGCCTTACCGGCCTTGACCGCGCGCTCACCGTCAGAGACCTGTAGGCGCGCATGGGTCGACACGAGGTAGCAGAGGCGGCACCGGTAGGTCTTGGACTCCGGGTCTCCCTGCCGGGTGCCGACTACCCTTTAGGACCTTTGAGGTTCTACCTGACGCTGCGCATCGCGCTGCTTTCTGCCCGCTGAAGCCGTTGTCGGGGTCTCGACACGCTGCGGTAGAACCTCAAAGATCCTGGGTGCGAGAGCCTTTGCTCCCGCTGACCAGAAGGAGAGTGATTGATACCGTGGCAAGAAAGAAGATCTACGTCGTCGTGAGAGGCCGAAGGTTAGGCATCTACCGCACGTGGTCCGGTGAGAAGGGGGCCGCCCAGCAGGTGCACGGCTTCCCCGGCGCGCTGTACAAGGGCTTCACGCGCCGTGAGGATGCCGGGGCATGGCTGGCGTCCCTGGACGAGGGGGACGTTCCCGCTGGAGTGCGGGAGAGGCTAATGACCGCGCTGCGCGACGGAGAGAGCGACGAACCCTTCGGCGGCGAGGAAGGCCAGGACGGGGATCGAGTGATCATCTACACCGATGGCGGAGCCATCGACAACCCCGGCCCGGGGGGCTACGGCGCGGTGCTCCGTTACGGCGGGCGGCGCAGGGAGCTATCAGGCGGGTACCGCCTTACCACGAACAACCGTATGGAGCTGATGGCCTGCGTCAGGGCGCTGGAGGCGCACAAGGAACCATCGCACGCTGTGCTCTACAGCGACTCCACGTACGTGGTGAGCGGGATCACGGAGGGCTGGGCCGAGCAGTGGCGACGGCACGGCTGGGAAAGGGCAAACGGAGAGACAGCGCAGAACGTGGATCTTTGGGCGCGCCTATTGGAGCTGGTGGACGAGCACGACGTGGAGTTTCGCTGGGTCAAAGGTCACGCTGGTCGGCCCGGCAACGAGCGCGCAGATCAGTTGGCGAGCCAGGCGATGCGACGCGATGACCTGCCCCCGGACGAAGCATACGAGGCAGGAGAGACACAGACCCTAACCCCAGGGCTGCTGTAGGGCGGGTTTGCTGCCCGCCTCCCCCGGCCCCTCCGGGTCTGCCTGCCCACCGCTTCCTCCACCGCCGCCGGCCTCCCTGCGTGTGCTGGCCGAAAAGTCCATCGGTCCCAAGCGGTTGACCACGGAGGGCACGGAGTTAAGCATCACACGGCGCGGTTGGCAGAAGATCAGCCAACGGATCTGCCCAAGCATCAATGTTGACGAAGAATCCGGGTAGCTGCAGCTCCAAGTTGACTAGGTCACGCCTGGCGACCGGGCCCGGTCCGCGGAGAGCCCTGAGCCGGGCTGCTAGCTGCACAGACTGTCAATCACTGATAGGTTGAGCATTGGGCTTGATTCTGCTCGGCGCCGCTCGCCGCCAGCCAGGAGTCGTCGGGGTTCCGGTTTTGCCCGTGGAACAAGGGACTGGAGGAGCTCCGCCGGGCCATTTATGAGGCAGTGGGGGGCGGATACCAGTATAGCCCCACTGTCCCGCGCAGTGGTGAGGATCATCAGGGCGTCTTGTGCGATGTTGATGTATTGCCCAGATGCAAGTGAGAGTTTTTGGGCCGCTATTTGACTGGACTTTGTCCAAGAGTGAGACGTCCGGTTGTTCTGGGCATAGCGTTGACTCCGCCCGGATTGCTGAATCCAGGTCAAGAAAGGCCGTTTTGACGTGCGAACGAGTCGGAAACAGCGTCAGGTAGCATAACACAGGGCATCGGTGAAACGCTCCAGCAATACGCGCGGCACTTTTTGCACGTCCGCCTCGGGTACAGATGTATGAAAACTCAGCGCTTGCCACAGCTGGTGACGAACGACAGCCCATGCATCGGAGGAAGTTGGCAGACGCTTGGCATACCAAGCGGCCTGGCGAATGGGCAACTTACCCCGTCGTGTCGAGCGATGAGCCAAGAGAGTCACCAGCGAGAACAAGCCCAACAAGGCAGGTGTGGTGCGTGCGATAGCCCAATCCGACCACTGGCGCTGGGTCTCAACACCCAAGTGAGCTCTCACTTCCTGAAAGGTGACTTCGAGTTGCCAACGCATCACAAACCACTTCACGATCTGTACCGCGTCAACGTGCGAATCGGTGCACAACAAGGCTTGAGATCTGAGCTCACCTTGCGGGTCACGAATCAGCACCCAACGGATAGACAAAGGTGGCTTACCCGAGTGATACCAAACGGCTGTACGGGACGCTATCTCCACCTGTCGCTGTTTCTCCCCATACCAATCTCGAATCGTCACCTTCTTCCCAGTCGTCTGCGGGTCTTGCAGTGCTTGCTCAAGCTTTGGCAACCGAGCTCCCTTCCAACGTGGTTGCCCTGGTGTGCCTGGTTTGCGCGGTGGAGCTGGCTTGTACAGGGCGGCATCCAATCGCAGCCGTGTCACCATACAAATCGGATTCGGTAAACGTCGCAGGCGTTCCAGAAGCAGAATCGCTGCGTAACTGCTATCGGCTACGACTACCGAAGTCCGCTCCGGCAGCCAACGACGCACCTGCAACAGCATTTGGCGCGCCCAATCAGTCAGCTTCTTGTGACCGCGCGGCTTGCCCTCGTAGTACCGTTCCGAAGGCGCCAAGGCCGTCAGAGACGGCAGCGCCCACACTCCTTTGGCCCACGGAATGGGTACCAGAAGCATCACACTCAACCATCTGAGACCGCTGGCTTTGACAACGTGGCTGCGGCTCGACCGCACTGGATCACGGTAGATCCCTTTGGCCTTGATCGTGGCTCCACGTCGCCGCTTAATCGTCTCGTCGATTCCCACCACCACTGGCCCCCGGGGTACGAAGATATCGACCAAGAGCATCAACAGGATGCGACTGACACACGCTCGACCATACGGCTCGGCTCAGTGCACGATGATAGTTTTGAAAGCGCTCTTCATCACTCAATCCCATCACGCGCAGCGCAGACGTCACTGTACGTTTGCCTGGAGCAAGGATCGCTCCAACCGGCAAAACTTGTGCGTGTCGCCACACGCGTGCGGAAAAAACGCGCGCAAATTCCCGAATCAGTGTAGAATACGCATCGGGCAGGGCACACATTGGACATCTCCTTGATTGAGGGATGCCATAGCCTACGCTGCTCCTTCACAACCTACAACTACGAAATGGACAAAGCCCAGGTGACCCCCAATGGCAAAACACAAGAAGAGCATCCGTGTCTCCGGGTTGGTCAAGACGGCACGGCAGGCGCGGGAGAAACTCGCGGTCGGGATACCGAGTGCCGAGGTCGAGCGCTTTCGCAAATGGATCCGCGGCAGTGTGAAGCGGACAGAAGCCATCTGCCGAGACCACCAGATGCGACCGGAGGATCTCCCGACACCATCGTACGAGGCCTACCGATTCCTCAAAGAGCTGGATCTCGATGACCTTCCCCACGGCCAGGGGCCTGCCCCCGAAGCCACGACGATCCGGATTTCGGGTATCATTGCCCTGCAGAGCCACATCAACGACCGCATGGCAAACTGGGCTGACCCCCAGCGAGACGAGCCCACCGAGGACCATCCTCAAGTGCAGAGCTTACTGGAAGAACTCCACAGCCACGTCGACCGGATCGAGGAGCTGGCGCACGAGGCAGACGCCCCCCCTGGACACTTGCCTACCCGGTCGCGACGCGCCTACCAGTGGCTCAAGCTCCTGAGCGACCCCGTCACACTGGTGGTCCATCTGGAGACACTCCGCGCACTCGATCATGCCTGTCAGACTCCATCCTTCCGAAAGCGAGCTCCGCGTCCCATCCGCGAGGCACCCGTGAAGATTGCCTTCACTTACGCCTCATATCTGTACAAGGCCCAGTTCGAAGACGGCATCCTGGCGGTCAAGGCGCACGAAGGGTTCATAGGCGCGCCACCAGACGTACTAGGTGCCTTGGCGCGCATACTTCTGTCGAGTGCTCAGGACACTGACCGGGACAGGGTGAAGGCCTACGCAGCTGGTGAGGATTTCGTGGAGGTGGTAACGGCGCTGGAGATGACAACGCCCGGGGTCGACAATCTCACGCAAGGGCGATGCTTCGACCTCGAGGCGGTCTTCGATCGGGTCAACAGAACCTGCTTCGATGGTGAACTCGATCGCCCTCGCCTGTTGACGTGGAACGCGAGGATCACTCGGGTCAAGATGGGACACTACGATCTTCTTCGTGACGCGGTGATGCTGAGCGTGACCCTCGACGCACCCGATGTGCCGGACTACGTTGTGGATTACGTGATGTACCACGAGTTGCTGCACAAGCAGCTGGGCAATAGGGTGGTCAACGGGCGTCATCACACCCATACGCCAGCGTTCCGCGAGGCGGAGCGGGCGTTCTCGCGCTATGGAGAAGCCCAGGCCTTTCTCAAGAAGACTGCTGGAGCAGGATAGCCACCGGCTATCGTGTAATCTACCCGACACGGGTTGCGAGATCAGCGCGGCAGTCTTGCAGGCAAGGTGTTCGCCCACAGCCCAGGGCGCTGGCAGTGCGATAGAGGGCGATGTGGCCCGTACTCCATGTTACGCATGGTCAACCTCTCTTGCGCCATATCTACGTCCTTCGGTTGTCGGAGGCAAACCATGCCGCGATCATCCAGGATTGGCCAGAATAGCCCGCTACGCGATCTATCTTGCCTCTGGATTCTGAGCACGCCGTCCACTGAATCCGGACGATTCCCGGATCATCGGCGAGATATGGCCGACGAGCCTTAGTGAGGACGGCGAAGACCTGTTCTGCCTGAAAAGTCCATCCGTCCCAATGGTTGACCACGGAGGGCGCGGAATCTAGCATCTTACGGCGCATTCGGTGGGGGAGCAGCTAGTGCATCTGCACAAGCATCCCACTTCTCGCAGATTCAGGGGCACTGCCGACTCCAGTTGACCATGTCCAGCAAGCTTACCCGGCCCCGTCCGCGGAGAGCCTTCTACCGGGCTGCTAGCCTTCCACCCTGTGAATCACCGGTGGGTTGAGCACTGGGTCTGACAGTGCGCGGCGCTGCTCACCCCCAGCTGTTACAGGCACGCCCTGACGGGGGGGCGCTGCCCGCTGGGGGTATGTGCCGGTCGTCTACGGCCACCCAGCAGCAGCCGCCCAGTGTTCTCACCGGCTTGAGGCTGCACATCGCGTACGGCTGGCCCTGGCCTATGGTGCGGCGCCGCCCGATGGTGTTTGCCTGGACCCCCGTCACTTACTTGCCGTTAGCCTCGCTGTCGCGCTCGAGGCCGTGGCGCAGATGAGCCTGCGACTCATCCTGTCGATACGAGCGAAAGGTATTTCGGTGTGACATGATTATGCCACACTTCCTCATATTGGGTGGCATTTGCTGTTCCTGGAGGCCCCGCGATCCGCGCCTCAACTCAAATTGTAGATGGAAAGATGGCATGGTACAATGCCGAACAATGGCATTCCTAACTCGGCTATGGACCACCCTCGACGTACCGCATCAGAGGTGATCGAGAGAGGCGCGATGACCAACCGCCCGGCCTGTGAACTACGGGGACGGCCGGGCTAGTCAAACACTGTCAGAGTTTCACAACAAACACAGCCTCGTGTGGTACATGCTTTGGGGCTAACCTCAGTTTTTCTCTCACCTGAAGAGTAGGTCAATTCGTTGTCGCCCAACAACAGCGTGTCAACTCATCGCGGGAGGTCTCACGTGTCGAAGAGCACCAGAAGGATCGTCGTATTCGTGGTTCTGACGTTCGGATTGATGTATGCATCCCACGGGCTGATTGCCCTTCTGCTGGCAAGGACGTCGATCGAGTGGAACAGTTTCCCCTTGAATCTGCTGGCGATTGTCGGCGGCGGCGCTCCGGCGTTTGCGGCGCTGTTTATGGTATATAAGCTGTACGATGAAGAGGAGAATAAGGCGTACTGGGAGCGCGTCTTTTTGTTCAGGGTGCCGTGGTTCTGGTGGGTTGTGGCGCTTATCTCGCCGTTGATCATCGGTCTGATGGCGAATGTCGTCTATCACGGCGCATGGTGGCATCCCGATCTGGAGATGACCGCGATTATCGCCTTTCCCATTTCGTTCGCTGTCGCGATTTTTGCGGGCGGCGCGGAAGAGCTTGGATGGCGCGGCATCCTACAGGATACGCTCTCTAAGAAGACGAACCTGATCATGACGGGTGCGCTCATCGGTGTATTGTGGGGTATCTGGCACGGTCCGCTCTTTCTGATTGACGTGTTCACGCATTACGACTATGCCTTTTCAACATATATGCTCACTACCGTCGTGTATTCGCTGCTCCTGACGCTGGTCGTGTACAAGACGACAAGCGTGATGCTCGCCGTGTTGATGCATGCCAGCATAAATGCGTTCGGCAATCTCGGATTTGGCATTCCAATGGAGGTTCACGGGGGCTTGATCGCGTTGTTCGCGGTGCTGATAGTGGTGCTCGCGGCGGCCCTTCGTTTTGTTGAGAGAGAACAAGAACTGAACGCCCGCTAGCGTCGGGGGAACTCGGTCCCGATCCGGCGAGTCCGAGGTATGGTGTTACGGGCCACAGTATCTGAACGGCGAATGGTCAGATTGAAGGGGGCGCCAGGAGCAGAGAAAGGCCCCCTTCCGGGGGCGGGTAGGACCGAGTAGGGCCGTGGTCACAGATACTCATCGGCGAGCTGGCGGTGGTACAAGCATTGGTTGAACCAAGATTGGGAGAAGCTGCTGAGCCAAGGATGGGGCGAGATCGTGACTGCGGAGGTGCGGCAGCGGGTGATCGACAGCTGGGTGCTCTCCCCGTGGTGGTCTGCCCAGCAAGTGTACGAGCGTCTACATTCCCGAGGCAGTCGGATCACCCTGCAGCAAGTGAAGCAGATCGGTCGGGAGAGTGGCTGGACACGCCTGAGGCAGCGTCTGCAGGAAGTCTATCACGTCAGAGCTGAGGGTTTTCGGCCACGGGAT
>SKLM01000374.1 GCA_007123205.1 Thermoflexales bacterium | reverse complement strand
TCGATATGGAGTTCAATGATTACGTTCGGATTCTCCGGAAGCGGTGGTGGATCATCGCTGTTGCCGTGATCGTGACGGCAGCCAGTGGGTTGGTGTTCAGCGAGCTGCAGTACCCGGAATACACCGCGATGGCGGAGGTGATCGTGAACCCCGCCCGGCCTGACTTTGGACTGACCCAATCTGCCAAGATATTCCTGCGACCCTATATGACGGTGGCAGACTCGTACACCTGGGCGCAACGGGTCATCGACGAGTTGCAGCTGCCCATGACGCCCGAGCGCCTGCGTGAGAACACGAACTTCGCCGCCGAGGAGGACCGGATGGTCATCAGCATTCAGGTGAAGGACTATGACGGAGACCAGGCCAACGACATCGCCCGCACCTGGGCCAATCTGCTCGTCCAATGGCGCGACTCCGAGAACACAGAGCTCCGCAAGGAGGACCGAGTCGAAGCTATCCTCCGGGACGAGCCCCGCTATGGCCAGTCGTGGCCGCCGAGCGGCAGGATTATGCTGGCCTCCGGCGTTGTCTTTGGCCTGGTCATAGCGGGTGTGGTCGTCTTCTTCCTGGAGTGGCTGGAAGCGGGGGTCATCCGCACCCCTCAGGACGTGGAGCGAGAACTCGATTTGACCGTCGTCGGTGCCATCCCTTCCAACAGGTGATGCGGGCTCAACGGCGTGTTATGGGAGGGAGGTAGGATGGGCGAACGACTCGACTTGATCACATTGACGGAGCCTCGCAGTGCGGCGGCCGAGGCCTATCGTACGCTGCGCACCAATCTCACGTTCTTCGGTGCCCTCGATCGGCCGGTCGAGACCTTGGTGGTCACCTCCGCGGGGCCGGGGGAGGGGAAGTCGCAGGTTCTGGCCAATCTGGCGGTCACGATGGCCCAGGGGGAGCGACGGACGATACTGGTGGATGCCGACCTGCGCCGTCCGACGCTGCATGACGTGTTCGACGTGTCGAACGAGCGCGGACTGACCACTATGATACTGGAGCAGCAGGCGGTGGATGAACCACCGCTTCTGGACGTCGGTGTTGAGAATCTCCAACTGATGCCTAGCGGACCGCTACCGCCGAACCCGGCCGACATTCTGGGCTCGGGCAGGATGGAGCGGGTCATCGGCGTGCTCAAGGACCGTGCCGACATCGTCCTCTTCGACGCGCCGCCGGTGGTGGCGGTGACGGACGCCGCGGTGCTCGGCACGAAGGTCGACGGTGTTCTGCTGGTGGTCTCTGCCGGCCGCACCCGGCGGGATCACGCTGAGCGCGCTAAGGAACTGCTTGAGCGCGTGGACGTTCGCATTCTTGGTGCTGTGCTCAATGAGGTGAGTCGGAACGTCACCTTGAGCGGGTATTGACCCAGAGATGTGTGACCGTCACGCTGTGGGGGATCGGGTGTCTCGCACTGCCGGTGCATCCGGCTGCGACGTGCAGCCAGGCCCCTCGACGCCGGGTCGTGAGAAGGCCGGCGCCCATCGCTGATGCAGGGCACCCTCATCTCTGGGCCGCATTGATAGAGTCGATGACGTGAAAGGAGAGAAGCACGTGAAGGGTCTGATCCTCAGTGGCGGTAAGGGGACGCGCCTCTACCCGCTGACGTACACCAGCGCAAAACAGCTCATCCCCGTGGCCAACAAGCCCATACTCTTCCGCGTGATCGAGGCGATCCGGGACGCGGGAATCGAGGACATCGGCATCGTCGTCGGTGACACGGCCGAGGAGATCAAGACCGCCGTCGGGCGCGGGGGCCGCTGGGATGTCGACGTGACGTACATCCATCAGGACAACCCTCTGGGCCTGGCCCACGCGGTGAAGGTGAGCCGGGATTTCCTGGAGGATGAGCCTTTCGTCATGTTCCTGGGTGATAACGTCATTCAGGGGGGCATTGGTGACCTGGTGGAGCAGTTCCGGCGTTCGGAATGGAATTCGCAGATCGTTCTGACTCGGGTGGAGCATCCGGAGCGGTACGGAGTGGCCGAGTTGAACGGCGAGGGTCGGGTGGTCCATCTGGTGGAGAAGCCCTCCGAACCTCCGTCCGATCTGGCGTTGGTGGGCATCTATATGTTCGATCGCTACGTCCATCAAGCGGTGGACAGCATCACGCCATCCTGGCGGGGAGAGCTGGAGATCACGGATGCCATCCAGTGGTTGGTCGAGAACGACTTCCAGGTCTACCCCTATGTCCACCGCGGCTGGTGGATCGACACGGGAGAGCCAAACGAGCTCCTGACGGCCAACGGCTTGGTGCTTGACGACCTGACACCCCGGATCGAGGGATATGTGGATCGCGATTCAGAGGTCGACGGCCGGGTTACCTTGGAGAAGGGTGCCGAGATCATCAACAGCGTGGTTCGCGGGCCGTCGATCATTGGGGAACGGACCCGCATCGTCAATTCCTACGTCGGCCCGTTTACTGCCATCTATCACGATGTGGAGATCGAAGGCAGTGAGATCGAACGCGCCATCGTCCTGGAGGACAGCGTCATCCGCGACATACCGGCCCGCATCCAGGATAGCCTTATCGGGCGGAGCGTCCACCTCGTCCGTTCGCCGATGAAGCCGAAGGCGTACAAGCTGACTCTGGGCGACCACAGTCAGGTGGGGATCCTGTAAGTTACCCAGAGCCGGACTCGTCGCCGGGCTGGATCCCGCACCGCGACTGCTCCGTCATCCCGCGGTGGGGGCGGCAGCCGGGTGGCCCTGGCGGGAAATGAAGCCCTCGGGCTGGAGCGGTGGGGCGGGTTCGAAGTCCCATCCCTTGTCCAGCCGCGGGTAGCTGGGCAAGGGTAAATGATAGGGCTAGTGCCGGCGGTGGCCTGTTTGGTGGTCAGTCCCGTCGACGTGGGGCCACGGTCCACGGCCTGCGCGGACTTCAACTACCGCCAAATCGGGGGTCCGCCTGGGCGGCGCGCCGCTGGGCTAGCTCCCTCTGGATGTCCTGATGCTCCTCGCGCGTCAGCGGATACCGCCACGCCAGCCCAACGGCGATGACCAGGATGACGGCCGGCACAACGGCGATGAAGAAGCGGATGGCAGCCAGGGCCTGCGGGTTCTGCTGTGGCGCTCTCTGTACATAGCCCGACCAGGCCAGAATCGGTCCGATGGTAGCCACTACCAGCTTGGTGGACAGCAGGCGCGCGAAGACTTCGAACCCCGCGTAGACCCCCTCCTGCCTCTTCCCACTCCTCAGCTCATCCACATCCAGGGTGTCCGCGCTCATCGCGGTGGGCAGCGCATGGGCAGCGGCAACGCCGGGCCCCACGAGGATGGCGATGGGGTAGACCAGCCCCCTCGCGCCCTGGGGGACGAAGAGGAGCCCAATCATCACCAGAGCCCAGGAGCCCATGGCGAGCATGAAGGCGGTCTTCTTCTCCCATCGTCTGGTCATCCACAGCACCAGGGGCAGACTGAGCGCTCCGCTGGCCAGGATAACCGCCTGTACCAGCGATGCTTCCATCATCCGCATCCCGATCCAGTAGATCAGGAAGTAGGTGAAGACAGCGGACGCGACGTCCACGGGGATCCAGCTGGTGATGCGCATGCCGAGGGTGTACCACCAGACCCGATTGCGCATCACGAAGCCCAGACTCTCGCGCGGTGAGGCCGGGGGTTCCGCCTGGAACGCGGGCCGCTCCTGGGTGCCCAGGAAGGTGATGAGCGTCACGGCCACGAAGATCGCTCCGCTGAAGACGCCCATGACGCGGAAGGCCGAGCGCTCGTCCGGGGCCCCATCCAGAATGAAGGCGAAACCGACGGCGGCTAGCAGGCCGGCGATGATGGAGATGAACATCCGGTACGCTGTGAGAGACGTACGCTCGTCGTGATCCAGCGTCAGCTCCGGCGTCAAGGCGTAGTAGGGACAGCTGACGATGGTGGCGGCCGTGTCGAACAGGATGTAGATCAGGGCGAAGTAGAGTGACAGGAGCAGCTGGTTCTCGATCGGGGGCACCAGCCACATCAGGACAAAGGTGGCGCCGTAGGGCACCGCTCCCAGGAGCAGGAAGGGGCGCCGGCGGCCCCAGCGGGTGCGCGTGCGGTCCGACAGCAATCCCACTAGCGGGTCGTTGATGGCATCCCAAATCCCGCCGATCAGGACGGTGAGGCCTGCCAGGGCGGGGTTGAGACGGGCGATGTCGGTGAGGAAGAAGAGGTACCAGAAGGGTATGATGGTACCGGGTCCGACGGAGTGCGCGACGTCCCCGAGGCCGTACGCCAGTTTTCTCCCCAGAGAGAGCTTCTCATCGTGCGGGCCCCGGCCGACGGGAGATTCCGCGCTCGAGACGACCTGCTCAGGCGCCATACCCTTCCTGGAGGAACTCCCCCACGGCCTCCTGCCAGGGCCGCAGTCGAATGCCCAGGGCTGCGGCAGCGGTGTTGGCCAGAGGGGCGAAGGCCGGCGGTGTCGAATCGCGTGCAAACGCCTCTCGGGTGATCCTCTCGATGGGGACCTCCTGGCGACCGGCAACGCGCAGAATCTCCCGCGCAAAGTCGTACCGGGACCCGTAGCCGTCGTTGGTGAGGTGATAGATTCCGAAGGCCTCAGTCTCGATCAGCTGGGCCAGCGCCGCTGCCAGATCCGGGACGAAGGTGGGGTTGCTGACCTCATCCGTGACGACCCTCAGGCTGCCCAGCTCATCGGCCAGCTCGATGATACGGTGTGGGAAGTTCCTACCTCCCGGGCCGTAGAGCCACGCCGTGCGGACGATGTAGAAACGGGTCAGCAGATGGCGGGTGAACCACTCGCCCGCGGCCTTCGACTGCGCATAGGGGTTGATCGGGTGCGGTGAGTCCCACTCGCGATAGGGCTGCTCACTCTCGCCGTCGAAGACTTCGTTCGTGCTGATCATCGCCAGTGCCGCATCGGTGGAGCCACACGCCAGCGCCACGTTCTGGGTGCCCAGAGCGTTGACTCGATAGGCCCTCTCCGGATCCCGCGCGCAGCCGTCGACGTCGGTCCAGGCGGCGGTGTGGATCACGATCTGCGGCGCAAACTCGGCGATCGCCTCGGTGATGGCGGATCGATCGGTGATATCCGTGTGGGGAAGGTCGCAGCCGGCCAGTGTGTGGGCCGTAAGCGATTCGTACAGGGCGCGGCCGAGCTGCCCGTCGCATCCGGTGATGAAGACTCGCATAGATTGCCTCCCTCAGTCAGGGAACAGGTCTCGTCGAATGGTGCTGGCGATTCTACAGGAGATGGGGTGGAAGAGCAACTCGCCCTTGACATAGAACGTATGTTCTGATATAATGACCCTGGTGCTCATTCTGGGAAGGAGGTCGATCGTGGACGAACGCATTTCGGAGAAGCAGTGGAGAATCCTGGACTTCGTTGGCGAATACACCCGGGAGAACGGCTATCCGCCGTCGATGCGCGAGATCTGTTCTGCCACGGACATCAGCTCTACGTCGGTGGTGAGCTACAACCTGGATCGCCTGGAGGAGGCGGGCTACATCGTCCGGGACCGTGAGGTATCCCGCGGTCTCCGTTTGGCGCTTGCGGGACGCAGCCGTGTCATGGCGGATCGTGTGGTGCAGCTCCCGGTGCTCGGTCGGATCGTGGCCGGTGAGCCGGTACCGGTACCGAGCAGCGACTTCGCGTTGATGGGTGACGAGACGATAGAGCTGTCTCGTGAGATCCTCGGGGATGTGGAGGAGTTGTACGCCCTGGAGGTGGAGGGTAACTCCATGGTGGATGCCCTGGTGAACGATGGAGACATCGTGATCATGCACCATCAGAGTCGCGTGGAGAATGGGGAGATGGCCGCCGTGTGGCTGCGCGGTGAGGGCGAGGTCACCCTGAAGCATTTCTACCAGGAGCCGGGTGGTCGGATCCGACTCCAGCCGGCGAACCCGACCATGGATCCTATCTACATCGATGATCCCAGCCGGGTCGAGGTGCAGGGGAGAGTGGTGATGGTCATCCGAAAGCTGGCTTGACGCGCTTTTTCGGGTGTGGAGGGCCCGGCCCCTGACGGGGTTGGGCCTTTTTTTGTCCTTGGTGGCAGGCCTGCCCCCTCGGTTGGCGACGACGCCTGGTACTTGCCGGAGGCGCAGGGGGGAGGGCCCGGCGGCTGACCCGCGAGGTGGGTGGCAGACCCTGCCGCATCGGCGGGCTGGAAAGCCGCCGGGCGGATGCGACGTGACGCGCGCGCCGGGGCCCGCAATGCGGGCGCGGCAGATGGCGGCGGAGTCGTTTGGGAAAGGCGGATCGATTTGGGTTAAGTTGGGATACCTTTTCCTTGACGCGGCTGCTCCTTTCTGATATGATATGGACGCGTTAGAACATATGTTCTGAGACCGCCTGCTGGGCGATGCGTTGGCTTCGCCCTCCAAACTGGCGAGGAAGGAGTGCGGAACGATGGAGGATCGGGGACGGGAGAAAGCCCTGGACAGGGCGCTGGCCAGTCTGACGAAGCGGTTCGGTGATGGGGCGATCATGCGGCTGGGAGACGCGTGTCACCTGGATGTGGAGGTGATCCGCACGGGCTCGTTGTCGCTGGATCGCGCTCTGGGCGTTAGTGGCATTCCACGGGGTCGGGTCACGGAGATCTACGGGCCGGAGGGTGCCGGTAAGACGACGCTGGCCCTCCACGTGGTGGCTGAAGCGCAGAAGGGCGGCGGTGTGGTCGCGTTCATCGATATGGAACATGCCCTTGATCCGGCCTACGCACGCCGGATCGGCGTGGACGTTGATTCGTTGCTGATCTCTCAGCCGGATACGGGTGAGCAAGCGCTGGAGATCGCAGAGATGCTGATCCGGTCAGGGGCTATTGACGCGGTCGTCGTCGACTCTGTGGCCGCTCTGGTGCCCCGGGCCGAGATCGAGGGGGAGATGGGCGACTCGCATCCCGGTCTGCAAGCGCGTCTGATGAGCCAGGCCCTGCGCAAGTTGAGCGGTGCGATCAAGCAGTCGAACACCGCGTTGATCTTCACCAACCAGCTGCGGGAGAAGATTGGCGTCATGTTCGGCAATCCCGAGACTACCTCAGGGGGCCGCGCCCTCAGATTCTATGCCTCGGTGCGGCTCGACATTCGGCGGGTCAACTCGATCAAGGAAAGGGGCGAGTTGATCGGCTCCCGTACGCGGGTGCGGGTGACGAAGAACAAGGTAGCCCCGCCATTCCGGGTGGCCGAGTTCGACCTCATGTTCAGCGAGGGGATCAGCAAGGAGGGCGATCTTCTCGACATAGCTGTCGACCTCGGCGTGGTGGAGAAGCGCGGATCCTACTACTACTATCGCGACGAGGATGACTACCTGGCTCAGGGACGGGAGAGCACCAAGGAGTTTCTCCGTGAGCACCCTGACGTTTCTGCTGAGATTGAGACCGCGGTGCGTGCGGCCGCGGCCATGGGCGGAGATGAGAGGGCTGTGCTTAACGCGACCACTGGGGGCGAGAGAGAGCCTCTGAGCGCTGAGGACCCGATCTGATGCCATTCAGATCCGGAGATGGGGGGAGCGGATATGCATAGGAGGCTGGAGCTTCAGGCGGATCGCATTGAGGCAGTGCTGCAGCTGCACAGAGTCCCGGCGCGGGTGACCGGGGGCACGGTGACTCCGCGACGGGTGCGCTTCCAGGTGCTGCCGGCCCTGGGGGTGAAGATCTCGAAGGTCAAAGGGTTGAGCGAGGAGTTGGCGGCGGCGCTGGACACGTCCACGTGTCGGGTTTCGCGGCAAGGGGCGGCGATCGACGTGGAGATCCCGCGGGACGACCCCGAGATGGTGCGGCTGCTGCCTCTCTGTCGACGCCTGGATGCTGAGGCGTTGTCCCCGGTGACGGCCGTCCTGGGTCTCGCCGATGACGGGGCGCCCCTGCTGATCCGTCTGCCGAGCCCTGATGTGGCGCACGTGCTGGTGGCCGGGACCACAGGGTCGGGAAAGACGGTGCTGCTCCAGACGATGATCCTCAGCCTGGCGATGATGAACGGGCCGGGCGACGTGGCCATGGTGCTCGTGGACCCCAAAGGAGGGGCCTTCCGGTGGTTCGATGGGGTGCCACACCTGTCGCGCCCGGTGATCCGAGATGTGGAGGAGGGGGAGGAAGCCCTGGACAGCATCGTGCGCCTGATGGAGCGGCGCAGCGAGTTGGGGAAGAGGGACGGCCCTCACGTCGTCGTGGTCATAGACGAGCTGGCGGATATTCTGATGACGGGGGGCAGCGGTCTGCAGAGGTCATTGACGCGTCTCCTGCAGCGGGGCAGAGAGGCGCGTATCCACGTCGTGGCAGCGACGCAGAAACCGACAGCGTCGGTCCTGGGGTCGCTGGTCCAGGCGAACTTCCCTGTCCGGCTGGTGGGCCGGGTAGCGAGTGCGACCGACGCCCGGGTGGCCACTGGGTGGAGCGGGACCGGCGCGGAGCGGCTGGAGGGTCGGGGGGATTTCCTGGCGGTGGCGGAGGGGCGGGTCAGGCGCTTTCAGGCGGCCTATGTGACGGAGCGAGAGATACGAGATTCGCTGGGGGCGCGGGTTGGTGGGTAGGATGAGCGTGTGAAGGAGGCGCTATGATGAGAGAGGCGCGCATCCACCTCGTGGTAGCCACCCAGTGAGGGACAGCGCATTCCTCGGCCCACCGGTCCATACGAGCTTACCCGTCCGCGTGGTGAGTGCCACCGACGCTCGAATGGTCACCTGATGGAGGTACCGGCGCGGAGCGGCTGGAGGGCCGAGGGGATTTCCTGGCGGTAGTCGAGGGGCGATTCGGGCGGGTGCAGGCCGCATACGCGACGGAGCGTGAGATACGTCACGCCCTGGGGATGGGGGTTGATAGGTGGGAAGAGGATATGAGGGGGCTATGATGGGACATCCGCGGCATGAGCGGTCCGGTTCGTGGGGGCGGCTCAAAATGTTCGCTGGCGTGGTGACCGCGGCGTTCGCGGTCACCCTCGCACTGGTGGTCGGAAATCGGCTGAGCGCCGAGGCCCTCGGCGTGCTGGCGGGCGCCGTGTGTGGCGTGGGGGCCGCCATACCCACCAGCTTGATCGTCGTGGCCGTCAGCAGGAGGCGCGACGGGCCGGAAGGGCCCTCTCCCTGGAGGACGTCCCGGCATCACCAGGACGATCGCGCGTATCCCCCGGTCATTGTCGTCTCCCCCCAGGGCGGTTCCCAGGGGGCGCATCCGGGCTGGGACACGCTACGGCCATCGTTAAGTGCACCGCTGGAGCGGAGATTCACCGTAGTGGGAGGAAGATCGTTAGACAGGGAGGAGATGCGCTATGGCGATGAGTGCCGCTCTTGACAAGGCTCGCCGGCTCAACCGGTGTCGATGTCGACGAATCGCGCAACATCATACGAGGGTCGATTTGCCGCCTTCCGCCACCTCCTCCATTCCCGCCGACGCCATCTCGGACCCTAGCTCACAGGGGGTCTCTGACCCCCGTCGACCGCGCGTGACCGTCTGGCCCCCAGCACCACCCCCCTAGCTCCGCCGACGGCATCTCGGACCCTGGCTCAGAGGGGGTCTCCGACCCCCGTCGACAGCGCGAGGCCGGCCAGCCCCCAGCAGCACCCTCCCTAGCCCCGCCCTCTCATCTCGGGCCCTGGCTCACAGGGGGTCTCCGACCCCCGTCGACAGCGCGAGGCCGGCCGGCCCCCAGCAGCACCCTCGCTAGCCCCGCCGACGGCATCTCGGACCCTGGCTCACAGGGGGTCTCCGACCCCCGTCGACATCGCGTGACCGGCCAGCCCCCAGCAGCACCCTCCCTAGC